>VGCJ01000018.1 GCA_016870035.1 Alphaproteobacteria bacterium | reverse complement strand
CATTCTCCTCGGTGAGCTGCTTCAGCTCTCAGACTTATTCAGACTGGAGATCGCCATACTGCTTCTTCCAGCGATGGAAGGTCTGTTCCGAGATCCCGATTTGCCGGATCAGGTCGGCCACGGCCATCCCCATCTCCGCCTGCTTCAAAACCGCAACAAACTGTTCGGTCGAAAACCGCTTCTTCTTCATAGCCGATCTCCCCTGTTCCTCGATGGAAAATCCGCCAAAAAACTAACATCAAATCCGGACCACTTTGCTAGGGGCACCTCACATATCACCAGTGCACAAAAAGGGTATCGGTTCTTATTCGTCTAACATTCCGTTCTTAGGTAATCTGAAGCCAGCGTAGCGGGTGGGCAGAGAAGCCGTGGCAGGCAGAGCCGTCGGGAAATTCGATGTTCCAGTTTTCTGGCGTCGTTGTGCGACCCTCGGTGGCCCAGCGGCCCCAGCGCGCCTTAATGATGGCGCGGATGTCTCGAGAACGGTCGAGGTTTTGTAGAGCCAAAAACAGATAATGGTGCATGAAAGGACTTGCAAGAGCCGGGGACTTGGGGCCGTCGTCGAGATCAAGGGAGCGCTCAACCAGAGTGTCGGCGAGGACGTTAAGGTCGTCAGCGAGGCCAGTGAGGATAAGGAGGGCAAGGGCAAGTTGGCATGCTGGAAAGCCGTTTTGGCTTTCGTGCCAGTTTCCGGCTATGAAGTGGGTAGAATGAAGGGCTTGGCGAAGCGTTTCGATGCGTTGGGCCCATTCGGGGGGTACCGGATTACCAGTGGCGCCACCGAGGGAGTTCGCTGTCTGCAGCGCGAACAAGTAGCGCAGGTTATATGTAAGGTTTGGTTCCCCCCGGTCCATTCCGGACCAGTCGAGAAAGACGCGGCGGCCCGGCTGGCTGCGGATAAGGCCATCGGAGTTAGTGTCGGCGTGGACGCGGTTGAACAGCCGGGTTAGCGTGGGCCACAGCGCTGAGATAAGTGTTGGGTCAGTCTTCGGGTGCTGATGCCAGAAATTCAGTAGCTCTACCCATGAAAAGTTGTAGTCGATGACTACATAAGAAGGGATCTCTCCCGGCAGGACCGAGGGGAGGATGCCGTCCTCGGCTGCGCCAACGGCCGCCTGCTCTAGCGTTAGGCGAAGGGGGCGGGGGTCTTCAGTAATCGCTAGAAGGGCAAAGGATTGGGCTACCGCATCGCCCAGCCATTGCGAGCTTTCACGCCAGACCGAGTCGACGAAGCCGTCTTGCAGGCAGGCGATAGTGGTGCGTTGGCAAATGGCTGCGACAGGGTCCGTTTGTTCTGGTGCGTTAAGGGGGTAGCGAGGAAGGCGGGCGTGAAAGGAGATCGCGATGTTGATGTCTTGAGTTGAGTCGAGTTGGAAAAGGATGTACCGAGCGCCTCGCGGGGTAAATCCTTCAATGTTGTTTCGCCCATGGATGAGGCGGAAGCGGTCGGTAAGGCGCATCCGGCAATAGTTTGCAGGGTCTGAGATCAGCGGGTCGCCATCGCGGAGTTTTTCAGCATAGCTAACGGTGAGGATATCGCCTTCATTTGCAATGAGCGTGGCGGCGGCGGTTGTGACACGACTTTCGGTCAAGTCGAAAATCCAGAGGGCGGTGTGGTCTTTTGCGAGGAAGGCGGGGATTTCGGTTTGCGGAAGGGTCAGGGCGTGGCGGATCGACTCGTGCGGGTCTTCTTGTGGGATGGTTGGGCCGTGATGGGTTCGCCACGGTATTGCTAAGGGCTGCAGTTCCTCGATCAAGAGAGGTGTGGTGCGCGGGCGGAGGGTGAGCCAGATTGGGCCTTCGGGCGGTTGGACAATACGGGCTTCCGCCCATTTTGCGGTATCATCGCTAAACAGGAGTGCGCGGGTGAGGTCGCGGTCTTCAACTCCGGTACCGTAGATTGAGACCCGAGGTACGCTTTCGGACCACGACAAATCGCGGCGCACGCGCCAGTTTTCACGGTTGGTGGTTAGGAGGGTTTCACCGTTCACGTCCAGCCACGCGATTAGCCCGCAGGCGGCGCGGTGGACATGAGCGAAGTTGGAATAACCGGGGCAGTAGACTTCCACCCAGATGCGATTCTGGCCTTGGCGCAGCGAAATGGGGAGACTGTCAACGGCCATAGCAGTAGGCCATGAGCGTTCGGGGCCTCGGCCGACGTAGTTACCGTTGATAAAAAGACGGTAGCGGCTGTCGGCGCTGAGGTGAAGGTTGGCTTCGAGCGGCACAGTCGGCAGTGTCAGGTCGGCGGTGAAGACGAGATACGCCTCGTGGAGGTCGAAGGGATGGTCCGAACCTATCCAGTAGGTGCCAATAGGTGCCTTCACTGCGCCGACCCTATTGAAGAGTGCCATAATTACGAGCGAGTTTGTTAACTACCTGATAAGCTCGGATGAGGCGGGCAGGGGGGATGTCGGGCTGGATGAAATGCCCACTGTTAAAAATGAACCCACCCCCTGGGGCGTAGATGCCGAAGCGTTCTGTTATGTACTCGTCAAGCATATCGCCATCGTATTTTAGTAGGCCATCCACCACGTCAAGAGAACCATAGATCACGATTTTATCGCCATATTTCGCCTTTACATCTCTCGGATCCATACCAGCACTTTCCTGCACCGGGTGCCATGAGGTGAAGCCCATCTCGATAATGTCATCTACGATCTGCAAAATATAACCATCAGAGTGCAAATTTACTGGCAGTCCCCTTGAACGAGCATGCTGCACCACGCGCATGGCGTAGGGCTTAATAATCTTACGCCAGAGTTTTGGGGAAAACAGCATCGTGCCGTTTGATCCCCAGTCGTCGGAGAGCGTAATCATGTCAACGCCCGCCTCGACCATCTGGTCGACCTGCAAACAAAGCCAGTCGGCATAGCGGTCGAAAAAATTCGCCATCAGATCAGGTTTGCCGCCGAGATTCATCCAGCAATTCTCGATCCCAAGAAAAGAGGAAGTGCCTTCTACCATACCCCAGCAGTGGGCTAGCACGCAGCGCTTGCCTTTCTGCTCTTGAATGGCGGTAGCGATGTTCACGCCACCAAAATCGTAGTTCCAATCTGTGTGGTTCAGCCATTTTGGATCGCGCGGGTCCTCTAAGGTGACGCTTGCCAGTTCGTGGATGTGGACCCTGCGCCCGTGCTGGTTAGGGAATGGCATCAAGCCGACGAAGACATCGACGCCGAATTCTTCGATGAACTTTTCGCGCGGGCCGTAGTCGGCCTCTAACCGTTCGAGGAATTGCTTTTGGTAGAGCCAGCAGTCGATTGGCGTTCGGTCGACGGGATCGCGTTTGATTGTAGCCATTACGCGTTCGAGAGAGTTCATCAGCGTTCCTCCAGAACAAGCATACGACGCCAATCTGTCAGGTTTACACCGGCTACGAATTTGGAATGGAAACCCTCCCAGTGCACCTGTTCCCATTCGGGAACGATGCCCTGGATCTCGGTCGGGCATCGGCGGATTAGTTCAGCGTATGCATATTCGAGCAGGCGGTAACCTGAGGTTTCCGACACGCGGTATTGCGGGTGGTGGGTGATTAAGCCGTCTTCTACCATTGCAGCGTCAAGGATGTCCGACATCTCGTGCAGCAGGTCAAGCTTGCGCGCCCAAGGTATTTCAAGGCGAGGGGCTTCGTTGACGATATGGGTTAGACGCTGCCCCATCCGGGGCAAACTGTGGAAAATGTCGGTCATCCATTTGTCATATGGGTAGTATCGCCGGTCCAATAGGAAGGCAATTTGCACACCCCAGCGGAGGGACCGCGCGAAGGTAGTGGAAGCGTAAAGAAGATTGTTGCGCAGCAACGCGCGATTTAGGGCGTAGACTCCCATTCCCGAGAAGTAGCGACACCAATGCGCGAGGCGGCGAAGGCGGACAGGTTCGGGATAATATGCGGAAAGCGTTTCACGGATTGAAGTGAAGCGACCAGACGGATCGTACCAGACTTCGCCGGCGACGATGTGAGTGATATCTTCCTCAGGTATCTTCAGCCATTCGATAAAGCTTTCCGGTGGGCGGTCGAGTCCAATGGTGGAGCGCAAGTGTTGTTCGAGGCTCGCGAATTCTACACCTTTCGTACTTGTATAGCTTTCACGCAACTCGCGCCCACGCCATTGTTGGGGCAGGTACACCTTGAGGCCTTCTTCGATTGCTGGACCCCGCGCGTTTTTTAATGCCTCGGGTAGCAGGATGTTTACCCTTAGGCCGAAATGGTGGTCCGTCGAATATTTGTCATCGAGCCGCAACACTTCAGAACCGTAGCCAAAAAAGCCAACGGCCATCTGCTGCATGTCTTCGGGGAAGTGCGATTGGAGAAGGGGACGCACAACTTCAGCCCAAAAGGCGCGACTATCGTCGATAATTGATCTCCTCATTCTCCCGCTTCTCTCTTCATCAATTCGGAGGGATAGTCGGTTATCATGGGTCGATCCTTTTGGCTATTCGTGCTCGGTAATTTACGGTACGTGGGGCGGTAATGGAGTCATAAGCTCAACCGTGCCTAAAAATCTTATTTAAACCCAAAATTCCCGTTACGTAAAAGTATTTATAGAAAACAATTATTTAGCGTAAAATTTTTAATGCGACAGAACGATGTCGCTAAATTATTCCTATCGTCCACCCAAGATGAGCCCCCCTGCTTTCCAGCCAATCATAGTGCTGGCTCCGTGGGTATTAACCCCGACAATTTCGGGCATTATTGAGGCGTCAGCAATACGCAAAGACTCAACGCCATAAACACGCAAATTGGCATCAACTACACTGTCAGGACCCAGACCCATCCGGCAAGTGCCAGCAGGATGAAACCAAGTACTGACACCCTCGCGCACATATGAGGCGATTTTTTCATCTGTTTCGACGCTGGCTCCGGGCCACCATTCGCCCGTCGTCCACTCGGCCAGAGCTTTTTGCTGGCCAATGCTGCGGCTCAGCCGCACAGCCGCGATCATGGCCTTCATGTCGTCTGAATGATCAAAGTAATTGGGGTCTATCGCCAACCTTGCGCCAGGAGTGGCTGAAGTAAGACGGACAGTGCCGCGGCTCTTCGGCTTGGTTATGCCCGGAATAATAGTGAAGCGCTGCACGTCGTCATGAGCCTCAGGCGCGAAGTGCGGCTTAGTAGCAAAGGAGATTTCGATATCGCAATCTGAACGCGTCGGCGTCGAGCGCGCGAACGCGCAGCTCTCAGTGCATAATGCGTTAAGATCCGAGATCGCCCGCTGTGAATTATAAACAATACCGATCAGTAAGTGATCGGTAAGGTTTTCACCCACTGGAAGATCAATTTGCGGCGAGATGCCAAGCGCCGCCAAATCGGCGGCGGGACCGATACCAGAAATCATTAGCAGGCGGGGTGAGTCGAACGCACCCGTGCAAAGAATGACTTCGCCCGCTTTAATCTCCTCTCCACCACTTAAAACGACGCCTGTCACTTTTTTCGCTTCCATCAACAGTTTCGCAACGGTTGAATGAGAACAGATCGTTAAGTTTTTGCGATTACGGATCGGAACGATGAAGGCACGGTGATTGTTATAGCGCTCGCCCCCAATAATACATGACTTATTCCAACCCGCACCATCGAGTACTCCTGCATCGAAGGTACTGCTCCGCCTGAAACCGGCCTCGATCGCCGCTTCAACCAATGCCCGAGACAATTCATTTAGCGGATCAAGAACAGCGGGTTTGAGCCAAGTTTCGAGCCCGGCAAATTCCGGTAGCAGGCTCTCCCAGTCCCAGCCGTCGCAGCCTTGAGCGGCCCAGCCATCATAGTCCGATTGGGCACCGCGCAGATAAACCATGCCATTCAGGCTGCTGGTACCCCCAAGCACCTTACCACGCGGCATTTTATGAGAACGATTTGCTGTGCCACGTTGTGGCGTGGAAACATATTGCCAATCAGCGTCCGTATCCCACAAGGAGAAGTACTCTCGGGGAGAACGAATAGCGTCGCGGTCGTCCGTACCGCCAGCTTCGAGGAGCACTACCTTGCAAGAGGGATCGCTCGACAGCCGGTTGGCTAATGCGCAGCCTGCTGAACCCGCACCGACGATGATAATATCTGCTTTCGTCATTGGTTCAGGTCTTGGCTTTGGGCACGAAATGCCAAATTTCCCGCATTTCTCGCGCATCGACGACGCCATCCTGCCGATAATGCATCAAAGGCACCATGCGCTCTCTGGCCCAACGATGGTGAACTTCTGTATCCCAAAGTCGGTTCCAAGCGGCTTCATCCTCAACATAAGAAAACAGAAAAACCTTATCATCAATCTCGTAAAGCGTAATTTCGGCAATACCCTGATTGAAAAGTTCAGCTTGTAATTCAGGCCACATATTCTCATGCCAATAAACATACTCATCAAGCGCGTCAGGTTTAAGCTTTAGAACAAAAGCCTTACGGATCTTGCTTTTCATTGATTCCTCTCTGGTCATGGCTATGAAGTCAACGCTTTTCATCGAGAATCATGGTCATCTGATAGACAACGTCTGTGATAATCTAATTTACCGTATTAGATCGTTCGTGAACGCTTCCATCAACCGAAAAAGTGACAGCTATTTTATTGTAAGGTCTTAACTAATTAGGTTAGCAGGTTTTTATATTTTTAGGAATGGCGATGATTGAAGCGCCATTCAGTTTCTTTCAGATCAAGATGGAATGTCGCGTCGAAGGGGGGGGGTAGGTTGCTATGAATTTGACGAGCCTTATTTTAACAAAAAACCCCAAAGCTCATTCCATTCAAACCGTGACGGATCAGTAACTCTGTGGCGATCGCTCTAATATTTTCCCTAATGTGAGTTCGCCGGGCCGTCGTTATATTCAATATGGCAAGCCAAATATTCAAACCCGCAAGCCAAACCAAAACGCCTTCATCGAGTGCTTCAACAAAAGCTTGGCGGAAAGAGTACGAAGTCCCTTCTTATAAATTATATCCTTGACCGCGAAGTCTTAGAAATAAGGCGGAAAATATTATAGTTTTTTATGATTGAAGTATGTTCTTTTATAGACTAAGCTTATCCGAATATAAACAAAATGGGGAGGATTTAATGTTAAAAATACGAGCTATAGTAGCGTTTGCTGCTGTTTTAATTTCTAGTGTTTCCGTTACAGCCGATGTGCAGAAGGGCGGCACGGCCAACCTCGTGTTATTGCCTAAGTTTTTGGGTATCTTGCCTTTCGATCAAGCGCGCCGCGGCGCTGAAGAGGCACATAAGGAGCTTCAAAACAAGGGTTCACTAGATTATATTGGTCCAACTCCTGAAAATTCGGTCGCTGGCCAGATTGAAATGCTGACAACGGCCACGACGCAGAAGAAAAACGTTGTTATGCTTTCCAACAACGCCGGTGATCAGATTGCTGCGGCCGCAGAAGCCGCCCAAGCAGCCGGCACCAAAGTAGTGACGTGGGATTCGCCAATTCCCTCCGGCAAAGGCGAGACAGTATTTGTCGCGCAAGTCGACTTCGGTTCTATTGGTGTCGTTATGGCTGATATGGCACATAGCATCATGGGAGGTTCTGGAGACTTTGCTATTTTATCCGCAACACCCGACGCTGCCAATCAAAATGCTTGGATTGCGGCCATGAAGGAAACGCTTAAGGGAGACAAGTACAAAAACTTGAAATTAGTCGATACCGTCTACGGCGATGATCAGGCGGAGAAATCTTACAACGCTGCGCTGGCGCTCGTCGATAAGCATAAAAATATGAAGCTTATCATGGCGCCAACCTCTGTCGGCATAGTCGCGGCCTCGAAAGCCTTACAAGACGAAAAATTGTGCGATAAAATCAAAGTCTCAGGCCTTGGCGTTCCTGCCGAGATGGTGAGTTACACTATGAATGGTTGTGCACCGGAATTCGCTTTGTGGAGCTTCGTTGACTTAGGTTATCTTACTTACTACACAAGTTACGCTTTGGCGACTTCTGCGATTAAGGGTAACATCGGCGATGAAGTCAATGCCGGCAGGATGGGTAAGTTTAAGATCGAGGCAGATCCGGGCCGTAAAAATACAAAACGAATCCTCATGGGACCATTCACAGTCTACAATAAGAAAAATGTCGAAGCGGCGGCAAAGTAGTTCTCCCATGATCTCTCCCCCGTTAGCGGGGGAGAGATCCACAATCGTCTCTCATCCTATCCTCGAATTACGTCACATCTCGAAATCATTTGGGATGACGGCGGCAATGGCAGATGTTTCGATTGCCATTTTGCCGGGGCAAGTGCACGCAATTGTTGGAGAGAATGGCGCGGGTAAATCAACGCTAATCAAGATCCTAACTGGTGTCCACCAACCTGACGAGGGCGAAATGCTCGTGGACGGCAAGCAAATGCAGATCCGCTCCACTGAGGACGCCCAGAAGCATGGTATAGCGGCGATTTTTCAGGAACCGATGGTGTTTCCTGATCTTGACGTGGCGGAAAACATTTTTATTAGCCATCATAATCTCGGTCTTGTGATGAATTGGGCCACACAATACCAGCACGCCAATGAAATCATTGCGCGCCTTGGGATCACCCTCGATCCTCGGCGGCTCGCTAACGGCCTGACGCTCGCAGAACAACAAACCGTTGAAATTGCCCGAGCATTATCGCTCAATGTTCGCGCCCTTATCATGGACGAGCCAACCGCATCGCTGTCAGCTCATGAGGTCGATAGGCTTGTGCAAATTGTTGAGGCGCTGAAAATGCGAGGTGTTGCCGTTATCTACATTAGTCACAGGCTTGAGGAAATTTTCCGTATCGCCGATACGGTCACTGTTATGCGCGATGGCAAGCACATTTCAACGAAACCGATCTCTCAGGTGACACAGCAGGGCATGGTGCGCGACATGGTGGGCCGCTCGATTAATCATTTCTCTATGAAGGTTGCTGCAAATGCTCATGGCGAAAAGATTCTTTCCGTCCGCAACCTAACGCGTGATGGTGTGTTTAGCGATGTAAGCTTTGATTTGCACATTGGTGAGGTTTTATGTTTTGCCGGATTGATTGGATCTCGGCGCACGGATGTAGGCCTTGCCCTCTTTGGGGTTGAACCAGCAACATCAGGCTATATCGAGGTGGCTCGTCAACCAGTCACTATCGACTCTCCGCAGTCAGCGTTAAAGTATCTTATTGCTTACGTATCAGAAGACCGAAGAAAGTTCGGCCTTGCTCTGAATATGCCGATCTTTGCGAATATCTCACTGCCAAGCTTGAAGAAGCTACTACGATTATTTGGACTCATTGATCGCAAAGCTGAAATCGCGATGGCCGAAAGCCATCGAGAACGCCTAAGCATTCGCACACCCAACGTGACCATTGATGTCGGCAAGCTTTCCGGAGGCAACCAACAGAAAGTAATGTTAGCAAAGTGGCTGGAAACGGAGCCTCGCATCCTGATCTTTGACGAACCTACCCGCGGCATTGATATTGGCGCAAAAACCGAAGTACACAATATTATCCGTGAACTTGCTATTCGGGGCGTAGCAATCATTGTAATTTCGTCCGACTTGCCCGAAGTCTTAATGCTTGCGGACCGCGTTCTCGTAATGCGCGAAGGCCGACAGATGGGCATCTTTGATATTAGTGAAGCCACACAGGAAAACATCATGGCGCTTGCCACCGGTCAAACGGCAGCAATGTCCCAATGAATGTGTTGCTACGAAATTTCCACCCACAAACGCTTCGCGTTATAACACTCGCTGTCGTTTTACTGCTCGTGATTGTCTTCTTTGTTTCGCAGATTGACAATTATTTCTCGCCTCGTACACTTAATCGCATCGCCTCCAGCGCCGCTGTCATCCTACCTATTGCCATTGGTCAAGCGATTGTCGTGATGACGCGCAATATCGATCTCTCGGTAGGTTCGCTCGTCGGGATCACCGCCTATGTTACCGGCGACATACTGGCCTACGCGCCGTTCGGACCATTTCTCACCCTTTTTATTGCTCTAAGTATCGGTGCCCTATGTGGAGCGTTCAACGGTGTGCTTGTGGCATATGGCCGAGTGCCATCAATAATTGTAACACTTGGTACGCTAGCGCTTTTCCGTACTTTCTTGGTCGAATATTCCGAAGCGCGAACTATCACCACCGATAGTCTTCCAAAATGGGTCGTCGAATTACCACAAACGACACTCTTCAGTGTCGGTGTGCTCGAAGTCCGCGTCATGGTAATTGTTGCTCTGGTAGCGGCACTAATCTTCAGTCTTGCCTTGTGGAAACTTCGTGCAGCGCGCAAGTTTTACGCGGTCGGTTCAAATCCAGATGCCGCTATCATGGCTGGCATTAATTCGGAGCGTGTTGTTTTCACGGCCTTTGTTCTGAGCGGGATGCTGGCTGGGTTGGCAGGCCTTATCTTCCTCGCCCGTTTCGGAAACATCACGGTGGTCGCGGGACTTGGCTTTGAACTAAAATCGATCGCCGCAGTCGTCGTTGGTGGCGTAAATATTTTTGGTGGATCAGGAACGATCCTTGGCGTCGTGCTTGGTACCTTACTTGTAGATACGATTGACAACAGCCTGATACGCTGGGCCATAGTCAGCGAATTCTGGCGGGAAGCACTACTAGGTATCCTCATCATGACGGCTGTCGCGGTGGACACATTCATGGCACGCTCCTACGTCCAGCTTCGGAAGCTCGTCGCATGAGTAAATTCCTGCGTTCATGGGAATCTTTGCTTATTCTTATTCTGGGCATTACGACTGCTGTAAATATATCACTCGCGCCAGAATTTTTAACGTTACAAAACCAAGTGAACCTCTTCCAACTGTCGATCGAAAAAATTATTATCGCGACGATCATGACTTTAATCATAATTAATGGTGAAATTGACCTATCTGTCGCTTCCATCATGGGTCTTTCGGCGTGTACATTTGGTACGATTATCGACGTCGGAATGCCCGCTTCGCTAGCAATTCTGTTGTGTCTCGGGCTTGGAATAATGCTGGGGGCCATAAATGCGTTCTGGATCACCATTATTGGTATTCCTTCGCTCGTTGTCACGCTCGCCTCACTGATCGGATATCGTGGTTTTGCGCGCGTGCTATTGGAAGACCGTGGCATCACCGGCTTCCCAGACTGGTTTATAGCCTTGGGTCGCGATGGCCTCATCGGCTCGTTACCGCTCTCATTTTTTGCCTTTGCCCTTCTCGTCGCCACTCTCAGTATTGTCCTGCATCGTACGGGTTTCGGCCGAGAAGTCTTCACAATTGGCAATAGTGCGGAAGTGGCACATTATTCCGGACTCCGCGTGGCACGAGTGAAATCAATTCTGTTTATTCTATCCGGTGGCATTTCAGCTATGGCGGGCCTCTTCTATGCTGCGCGGCTCGCATCCGTGCGGGGCGATGCAGCTTTTGGATTTGAGCTCGACATCATTACAATGGTTCTTTTGGGTGGTGTTTCTATATTCGGCGGCAAGGGCTCGATGCTGGGTGTAGTTCTATCTATACTAATCGTGCTGAATTTACGGAATGGGATGGCACTCATGAACATTACGGGCCACATCCAGACAGCCGTAATTGGTATTCTTCTGATCGCGTCGGTGCTCATTCCTAATATGTTGGAAAGGCTACGTTCAGTGTCCACGTAACGTGGGGTAGTGTACTAAATCCGCTATAAATTTCACTCAGCCACTGCAATCGGTTTCGAATTCATCCAACAAACCGCCTTTCATGTTGCCTTTTGGCCTCAGCCTGAGAGACAATTAATTCGGCATTAAAAAAGTTCTTGATTTAATCCATGCAAAACAGGAAGCAATACCCTCCGAAATCGAAATCGTGGATGGACCTATATGTTCTGAAAGCTCGAATATACCAAACATATATCATGCATGACTGGATCCTTTAATTAAAGATAGATCGAATAATTTATTATCGTTAATAATCTTCATGCCTGTGCTGTTTTGCATGCAAATAATTTCATCAATATTACTCTTGACGAACAAGAACATACGCGGTCAGAATTTTGCGACCCTTCGCATCTCGGCGCTTATAAAAATGTGGAAAATTACGTCAATCGCGTGGACGATACAACCACAGCAAGAAAATCATTAATCTCTGCGAATATCACGATATTCAGATAATTACGCTCACCTGTCGAATACATGATTATCGTATAAGAATATTTTCATAGTTGAGGTAGATTAACAAATATTTCCTAAAAGTTTCACTTGAATTTAGCGATGAATTATCGTGGTATATTTTTAACGACGAAACAGAAGACAAAGTCGGCCTTATTGACTTTGATGATCACAAACGCCGTTTTGGGTTGACATAAAAACTAACTGATATTCCTTTCAAGGTAATTAGAAAAAAGTCATGCCAAATTTTCCAATCATTGATACGCATCTTCACATCTGGGATCAGAAGCGGTTAAAATATTCAGCTTTTGACGGGCATCCAATCTTTGGTCATCCCTATCATATTGAAGATTACCAGCGCGACTGCGGCAAACTAAAAATTGAAGCCATGGTATTTCTCGAATGTTATGCTGATTTTTGGGAAGGCGGCGGCCAATATATTGAAGAGGTCCAATTTGTCGAGGAGGAAGCCAAACGTGATCCACGTATTAAAACCATCATCCCAATGGCGCCTGTTGAATGGGGTAAAAAGGTTGAAGTGATTTTACAAAAATTGAAGGATCATCATCCTTCAGTTCATGGCATTCGCCGCATCATGGAATTTGATAAAGACCCGCGAACGCTGACCTTAAGCGCTAAATTTATCGAGGGTGTAAATTGTCTTGAGAACTTCAATTATTCTTTCGATATTAATCCCAACTATACGCAAATGGATATCATTCGAAAATTTGTACCGCAGATCTCGTCACAAGTTCCTCTTATACTTGATCATTGCGGTAAGCCCGGCATTGCGCAAAACGCATTATCTCAGTTTCGTGACGATCTTCGTGATCTGGCACGCTACAAAAATATCTGGGTAAAGCTTTCTGATCTCCCACCCTATGCCGGACCAAAATGGAGTCGCGAGCAACTATTTCCCTATATCGCTGCTACAATTGATATTTTCGGACCCGAGCGTGTGATCTACGCGGGCGATTATCCAATCCTTTTACAATCGACGACCATGGAAGAATGGGTGGATGTATTGGATGAAGCCTTCGTAAAACTGAGTCTCAATGAACAGGAAACGCGTTTGATCTATCGCGAAAATGCAATTCGTTTCTATAAAATTGAATTATAAGCCTTACTTAACATGAAAATAAGAAAAAATTGTTACCAAGATACTAGCAGCGACACAAACGCGGTGCTATTTAGATCTCGATTATTTTAAGCCACTTACCCAAGTACTAAAACGGACACTGAGAGTAAGAGTATACAGCGCAATGTTTTTCGCCACTCTTTCTCTGAGCGAATGTCGCATCATCTTTTTTCTAAGGTGAACTTCAGCAATTTATACATAATTGCACGTTTACTATTAGGACAATGGCTGTGATTAATCTGGAGATATTTTCTCATGCTTTTCGTGGGACGTTGAAGACGTTACCACTCACAGGAATTTTTGAAAGCCATAAAGGCAAACTTTTTAATGATGTTTTGCCTTGTTTATTAATAGAGCCTTTGTATTTGATACTTACAAATGATTATTTTTATGGCAACGAAATTTTGACGAACGGATAGTTGTTGATTGTTGACTATTGTGGTTTTATGTGTTGCTTATGAGGCGGTAATAATGTGATCATATAAATTGAAATCTCGATTACAGTGGTACTTTTTATGACTATGTTATAGTTCAATTTATTTATATCAAATTCTATTTATCATGTGATGGCGCCGATGACCATATATTCCAGGCTTTGGCGCCAGAATTTCATGATGAAGATCCTAATTTTTGTCACCGCGAATTTTAACTAGAAGAAAAATTCAAAAAATTCGCAGCTTATTAACCTTCCCAACTTCATCAAAAATCCAAATTCAGTGAAAGTCAATTAGGCCTATACTAGTAATTTTCAAGTGGATACAAAGAAAAATTGTGACCATTTCATGAATTGAACAGAGTAAGGAGAATGAGATATGCCTAAACAAATTGCGTTTCGTATGAATTTATTTTCTGGCAAAGCAGCCGAATATAAAAAGCGTCATGATGAAGTTTATCCTGAATTAAAGAAGGCGCTGAAAGATGCAGGCGTTTCGGATTATGCCATCTGGCTTGATGCAGAAAGCTATCATTTATTTGGCATTCTCACTTTATCGGATGATAATACGCTAGATAAAGTCGCAGAGCTAGAAATCACTAAGAGATGGTGGGCCTTCATGCGCGACATCATGGCAACTGATGCCGATAATGTACCGGTTCAAATCCCATTGAAACGAGTTTTCTATCTTCCTTAATCATATCCATATAAATTGCGTGATCTTGCCCTCTTCAACGATTTCAAGTTTAATGGCACATCTCGCGGGCCAAATTTACTACGTTTCATAAGACTGAGGTTATGCCACCATCAACATATAGTGTATGTCCATTGACGAAGGATGAAGCCTTACTTGCTAAGAAAATCGCAGCGCCAACTAATTCATCAATATTACCCCAACGACCAGACGGTGTTCGCTTTTCAACCCAAGAGAAAAATTCGGGATTAGATATGAGCGCCTGGTTCATAGGTGTTTTAAAAAAACCAGGACTAATTGCGTTAATTTGTAGTCCATACTTTGCCCAATCAGCACACATACCCTTTGTCAGCATTTTTAAAGCACCTTTGGTAGCAGCATAAGGCGCGACCGTCGGACGGCTCATCTCACTCGTTATTGAACTAATGTTGATTATTTTACCTTCACCGCGTTTTATCATTTGACCCGCTACGAGTTTACTGACTAGAAAAACACCTTTAATGTTAACATCTAGAATTTCTTCAAATTTTTCATCTGGATAATCCTCTAGTGACGAACGAAACTGCATGCCAGCATTATTTATAAGAATATCTATTATACCAATTTCACTCTTTATTTTCTCGATAGCCCTCATAACATCTAGATTATTGGTGACGTCAAAGGCCACACCATGTACGTCATACCCTTTAGTTTTTAAACGAGATACTTCATTATTAAGCTTTTCAAAATTGCGTCCATTGAGGATAACCTCTACACCGACATTCGCTAATCCTTCGGCAAGGCCTAATCCAATACCTTGGCTCGACCCTGTAATCAGTGCACGACGCCCTTTAAGATCAAATAAATCTAATGTAGACATGAATACCTCCCATTTTTTATTTTATACTAAATAGCTTGGATATAGAAGATCTAAAAAAATTCAATTTATTAATAACTTAGATCGAGCGCGTACTTAGAATTGAAAGCTGGATTTATTAAAAAAAATTAGGATATTCCCTTTTAAAAAAACTAAGGAAGAATGTCTTGCTTCAGAAATACGTATGTCGAAGTTGGTGCAACGGATTGGTTATTAATTTTGTCAATCCCAGCCACTGACATTGGCCCGCCCCCATGATGCGATCCAGTAGTTATGTTGGTTTAGGATTGGCTCGCAGACCTTGATTGTGAAGCCTATCGAGAGGCGTCATATTATCGCTCTCGCAGCCCTAAAAGTCGATATTGTAAGCTTTCTTGTAAGCCAGTCCGAAAAGTCATAGACGCGGCAAATGTGGCCGCGGACTTTCAACATCCTTGATCACATCGATCATCGCTGCGATTTCTGGAAGCTGGCGTTTTGATTCGAGACCAATTGCAGAAATTTCGACCGGGAGGGGCTTCAAGCTCGGATCTTTCAATTCGACAATGCGGCTCGCCGCCTTGACTCCATACAAAAGGTCATAAGGCAATTATGCTAAAAATTTCATAAATTGCCGTTACGCGAATTGAGGAAATCATTTCGCCCGTGAAGGTATTAAATTATTCAAGTTGATCCGGATCGCCCTCGATAAAGTCTACGAGTGCGCGCGGAACAACATCGCCCTCAAGCGGATATTGCCTTAAATTCTCTATCTTCACATCAACTCTATTAGCGAGCTGGTCTCTTGAAAAAAGACGAGCGCTGTGACGACCAAATCTGTTTCATGAAGTTCGAGATTGCGCGCGAGATTATTGAGATTAGTTTGTGCATCAAACATGAATTCCGGAAAGCGCGATGACAGCGTTGCTACGGATGGCGTGACCCAAAGGGGCGTTGCCCGTGTTCCGGCCTGGATGTGAAGCGTTGGCTTTTTCGGTCGAACATAGGAATGGAGATCGCGTTTCGTATCGGCGATCACGTCCCGAATGATGGCGGCGCGGGCCCGAAATGCATAGGCAAAAGGCGTGGGTTCCACGCCGTTTTTCAACCGCATGAAAAGCGTAATGCCCAATTGTGTTTCGATCGCGCTGATTGAATGTGATAACGCTGATTGGGTCAGGTTGAGCTCCGCCGCCGCCCGACTGATGGAGCGGTGACGCGCAATCGAATCGATCAATTCGATCTGTCTGATCGAAAGCTGATCTTGGCCCGACGACATAAAAGACGCCCCCGCAATGCCTTCTTATTCGTTTGGCTCATGGTTGACCATGCCTTTTACAGAATGCAATCCCTGAGGCCTTTGCCCCGGCGGGCTGACCGTGAAATAATGGTCTGGAATCGGGATTGAACATGACAAAATCAAAAATCAAACGCGGCGACCACGTGTTTCTGGTGGACGGGTCGGGCTATATTTTTCGCGCTTTTCACGCTTTGCCGCCCCTGACGCGAAAATCCGACGGGCTGCCCATCGGGGCTGTGGCGGGTTTTTGCAACATGCTCTGGAAGCTGTTGCGGGATTCGGTTGCGGGCGAGCGGCCCACCCATCTCGCGGTGATTTTTGACCATTCGTCCGAGACCTTTCGCAACCGGCTTTACCCCGATTACAAGGCCAACCGTACCGAACCTCATGAGGAATTGCGCCCTCAGTTCAAACTCATCCGTGACGCCGTAAGAGCTTTTGAAATACCGTCCATCGAACAGAAGGACTATGAGGCGGATGATCTGATTGCGACCTATGCGCGTCTTGCCTCCGAGGCAGGTGCCACCACAACCATTGTCTCCTCTGACAAGGATTTGATGCAGCTCGTTGGCAATGGTGTGTCGCTTTACGATTCGATGAAAGACAAACGCATCGGCATGGATGAAGTCATTGAGAAATTTGGGGTGCCACCCGAACGTGTTGTTGATGTTCAGGCGCTCGCGGGGGACTCGGTTGACAATGTGCCAGGCGTGCCGGGTATCGGCATCAAGACGGCCGCTCGACTCATCACTGAATATGGGGATCTCGATCAGCTGCTTGCGTGTGCGGGTGAAATCAAACAACCCAAGCGCCGTGAATCCCTCGTTGAACACGCGGATAAAGCGCGCATCTCCCGTGATCTCGTTCGGCTTGAAGCGAATGTGCCGCTCGACGTTCCGCTTGATGATCTCACTTTGCATGATCCCGATCCACGTAACCTCATCGCTTTTCTCAAAGCGATGGAATTCAACTCCATCACCCGCCGCGTAGCCGAAGCCTATGAGGCGGATGTGTCTTTGATTGACGCTGATCCGGAACTCTCCAAAGCGGGCGCGGGAACAGTATGGGGCAAGGGGGTGACAGAAAGAGTCACGACGGAGGATGCGCCTGCCTCCGAACCTCACGCGTCTTCTCCCGCTTCACGCGGAGCCGCGCCGATGGCCAAGGCACAAGCGGGCGCAATGACGCCGGCCGCTCTTGCCAAGAATCGCGCTGATGAAGCGCTCGCTTCAAAGATTGATCGGTCATCTTATGTCACCATTACCGATCTTAAAATTCTCGATCAATTTATCGCGGAAGCACGCGAGGAGGGTGTAATCGCGGTTGATACGGAAACAAGCGATCTTGACGCGATGGGTGCCGATCTTGTCGGCATCTCGCTTGCGGTGCGGCCAGGTCGTGCCTGCTATATTCCTCTGCAGCATCGCAGCGAAGGATCAGGCGATCTCTTTGGCGGTAATAATTTAATCGCGGGGCAATTGCCAGTGCGCGATGCGATCAAACATCTGAAACCGCTTCTCGAAGACAAATCGATTTTGAAGATCGGACAAAATCTCAAATATGATTGGCTTGTTTTGAAAAAACACGGCATCGAAGTCGCGCCCTATGATGACACGATGCTGCTTTCTTATGTGCTTGATGCGGGGCGTGGTTCGCATGGCATGGATGAGCTTTCAAAACGTCATCTGGGACATGAGACGATACCGTTTTCTGAAGTGGCGGGTTCTGGCAAAAATTTCATCGGTTTTGCGCGTGTGCCGCTCGATAAAGCCACCGCCTATGCTGCCGAAGACGCTGATGTCACTTTGCGCTTGTGGCGTGTGTTGAAGCCACGTCTCGCCGCCGAACGCATGACAACGGTTTATGAAACACTCGAGCGGCCTTTGCTTGAAGTGCTCGCGCGTATGGAACGGCGCGGTATTTCGATTGATCGTCAAATGCTTTCGCGTTTGTCCGGTGAATTCGCGCAAACCATGGCGCGACTCGAACATGAGATTCATGAAGCGGCGGGGCAAACATTTAATCCCGCTTCACCGAAACAATTGGGCGATATTCTTTTTGGCAAAATGGGTCTGCCCGGAGGCAAGAAAACCGCAACGGGAGCATGGGCCACAGGCGCACAAATTCTTGAAGAGCTTACCGATCAAGGCCATGATTTACCAAAGCGCATTTTGGAATGGCGGCAAATTTCCAAACTCAAATCAACTTATGCTGATGCGCTGCCGGATTTTGTAAATGCGCAAACCAAGCGCGTTCATACGAGTTTCTCGCTTGCCGCAACCACAACGGGACGCCTCTCTTCATCTGATCCGAATGTGCAAAACATTCCGGTGCGTACCGAAGAAGGACGCAAGATTCGCGCGGCCTTTGTTGCCACACCGGGTCATAAATTGGTGAGCGCCGATTATTCGCAAATCGAATTGCGCATTCTCGCGCATATGGCCGAGATCCCGGCTTTACGCAAAGCCTTTGCGGATGGAATCGACATTCATGCGATGACAGCGTCTGAAATGTTCGGCGTGCCGGTCAAAGACATGGATCCAATGATCCGTCGTCGCGCGAAAGCGATCAATTTCGGAATCATCTACGGCATCTCGGCTTTTGGTCTTGCCAATCAATTGGGCATCGGCCGCGAGGAAGCAGGCGTCTATATCAAAAAATATTTCGAGCGGTTTCCGGGTATTCGCGACTATATGGAATCGACAAAAAAATTCGCGCGTGAACATGGTTATGTCACGACGATTTTCGGGCGGCGGTGTCACTACCCGCAAATCAATTCGTCCAATCCTTCCGAGCGCGCATTTAATGAACGCGCGGCGATCAACGCGCCCATTCAAGGCACCGCCGCCGACATTATTCGTCGTGCGATGATCCGCATGGAAGAGGCGTTGCATAAAAAAAAACTCAAAGCGGACATGTTGTTGCAAGTGCATGACGAATTGATTTTCGAAGTGCCGGATGCCGAAGTCGATGTGACCATTGCCATCGTGAAAAAAGTCATGGAAGACGCGCCTCATCCAGCAATCGAATTAGCGGTGCCTTTGCAAGTCGATGCGCGTGCCGCCAAAAACTGGGACGAGGCGCATTGATGGCTACGCTTCCCACACTCTCCTCCGAAGAGCTTGAACGCTATGCGCGTCATATCGTGCTGCGTGATGTCGGCGGGCCGGGGCAGCAACGTTTGAAGGCTGCGCGTGTTTTGGTGATTGGCGCGGGTGGTTTGGGTGCGCCTTTGTTGCACTATCTCACCGCCGCTGGTGTCGGTATGATTGGCATCATTGATGATGATGTTGTCTCGCTCTCTAATCTTCAGCGGCAGATCATTCATGGCACATCGGATGTTGGTCGTGCAAAAACGGAAAGTGCTGCGGAAGCGATGCATCTCATCAATCCGCATGTGAAGGTCGAGGCGCATCACACGCGCATCATGCCAGAGAATGCGTCATCATTGATTTCATCTTATGATGTGATTGCCGATGGCTCTGATAATTTCACAACGCGTTATCTTGTGTCCGATACATGTTGTGTTGAGAAGAAGCCGCTCATCACCGCCGCGCTTGGTGCGATGGATGCAACGGTCACAACGCTTCGGCCATTCGAAAAAAATGCGGATGGCGTTCTCAATCCAACCTATCGTTGTTTGTTTCCCGAGCCGCCGCCCGCAGGCATGGTTCCGGCTTGCGCCGAAGCGGGTGTGCTCGGCGCGCTCGCAGGTCTTGCAGGAAGTTTAATGGCGCTCGAAGTGATTCGCGCGATTGTTGGTTTTGGCGAGCCGCTTGTCGGCAAACTCTTGATGATTGACGCGCGCGCAATGCGATTTGAAACGGTTCAGTATCGCTGGGATTCCGATAATCCGCTGACGGGATCAAATGCTTCACTCTGATTGTGAAACGCGTGTGGACGCGTATTTCGAATTCCGCAGAATGACTTTGGTACTGATCTCGACGCGATTATAAAGATCAGCGACATCTTCATTGAGCATGCGGACACAGCCGCTCGAAACCTGTTCGCCGATCGTCCATGGTTCATTGGTGCCATGAATGCGGAAGAGATTGTCCTGGCCATTTTGATAAAGATAAAGCGCGCGCGCCCCAAGCGGACTATCAAGTCCGCCTTCTATGCTCGCTGGTAAATTCGGGATCAAAGCGCGCATGGTTGGTGTGGGGATCCAATCAGGCCACACACCTTTGCGGCCGATGCTCGCATTGCCTTGCCAAGAAAATCCGCGACGCCCAACGCCGATGCCATAACGAATGGCGGTGCCATCGCCCGGATAGAAAAAGAGATGGCGATTATCGATATCGACCACGATCGTATTCGCCGGCATATCTTCGGGTGCCGAAACGGTTTCGCGGCGCAAATCCGCGCGCAGACGTGATCGGTCAATTTTTGGAATGTCGTAAGGCTCATCGGG
This sequence comes from Alphaproteobacteria bacterium, assembly GCA_016870035.1. GTDB lineage: Bacteria > Pseudomonadota > Alphaproteobacteria > Rhizobiales > Beijerinckiaceae > CAIUPE01. Next base: position 11,593 of record VGCJ01000018.1, on the reverse strand, counting down.
AATAGACCCAACATACCATTGATCGGCATCATCAGGGGGCTCAACCGAATGATAGGTTTCGGTGCTTGCAAGCTGGATCGTGGCGCCGCTGCCTTCGCTTGTCACTTCTGTGGCAAAAGCAGGCAGAGACACAGCGAGCGCGCAGAGGCCGAGCGCCGCTCCCCGATACAATGACATTACAGAAAAACTCATATGCGATTGAGCCATGGGTCAAACACCAATACAGAATTGATCCCACAAAATACGCGAAGAATAGATAAGGATTTCTTACCCGATCAAACGTTACGCGCTATTAGGCTCGTAACGTAGCTCCTGTTTTCTTCTGAACTTCGGCAATAATGCGGCTGGAGACTGCGTCAATTTCGACATCGGTCAGTGTTTTGTCGGTTGGTTGTAGCGTCACCGCGATGGCGACCGAGATTTTACCTACACTGACGCCTGTTCCCTCATAGAGATCGAAGACCGTGATGTCGCTGATGAGTGTCCGCTCGGCTGCTTGCGCCGCTTTCAAAATATCGGCTGCCGGAACCGTTTTATCAACAATGAACGCAAAGTCGCGGCTCACCGGTTGGAAATCGGACAAAACGAGCTTCGGTTTCATTTTGGTCGGGCGTGCCTTTGGTGGCGGCAAGGCATCAAGCGTGATCTCGATCGCGACAATCGGCCCCTTCACATCGAGCGCTTCGAGAATGCGTGGATGAATTTCACCAAATGAACCGACAACCATTTTCGGGCTGAATTGCAGCGTGCCCGAGCGACCCGGATGGAACCAGCTCGGTCCGCCCTGCGCGATCTGAAGTCCGGCGGTGGGAACACCAAGCGCTTCAAGAAGAGCCAATGCATCCGCCTTGGCTTCAAAGAGATCAATGCTGTTATGGCCCTGCCAATGACGGCCAAGGCCCTTCGATGCGGCTAAGCCGCGACGGATCGCAGCGGCGGAGATTGTTTGCCCGTTCGGCTCTGCGCCGGCGAAGACTTGGCCGACTTCAAAAAGTGCCGCGTCACCGAAACCGCGATCCGCATTGCGCCCAGCGGCTTTGATCAGCCCCGGTAAAAGGCTTGGGCGCATGTCGGAAAGATCTGCCGCAATCGGATTGGCGAGTGCGAGTTCCAGTTTCCCGCCGCCAAAAATTACGGCTTCCGCTTTTGAGATGAAAGACCATGTCACCGCTTCCACAAGTCCGCGCGTGGCAAGCGCGCGTTTGGCAAGCCGCGTACGTTTTTGAATGAGCGTCAAAACGGGCTTTGGCACTTCCGCCACTTCGCGCGGGAAGGGCACGGCCTCAACTTGATCAAGCCCTGCGATACGCATGATTTCTTCGACAAGATCGGCTTTGTCTTCGACATCCGGCCGCCATGAGGGTACGGCAACTTTGACTTCTTTGTAGGTGCCCGAAACCCAAAAGCCAAGCTCGGTGAGAATCGCTTTCATCTCCGGTACAAGCAGTGAAAGGCCCGTGAGACGTTTCACTTCCGACCACGGGAACGTGATGATCTTTTCGGGGGCTGGAATTTCGCCCGCCACAAGCGCTTCGCTCGCTTCGCCGCCGCAAAGATCAAGAACCATCTTTGTCGCAAGATCGAGACCCGGCACACAGAAGGCCGGATCAACACCACGCTCGAAACGATAACGCGCATCGGTGTTGATGCCGAGTGCACGGCCCGAACGCGCGATGTTCAACGGATCCCAGAGTGCGGATTCGATCAACACATCGGTTGTGTTTTCATCACACCCCGAATGTTCCCCACCCATGATACCCGCAATTGATTCAATACCATTATCATCACAGATCACGACAACAGACGGATCGGGTTTGTAGGTCATGCCATCAAGAGCGAGAATCTCATCGCCGTCTTTTGCATGACGCACAACGAGATTGCCTTTGACTTTTTCGGCATCAAACACATGCAAAGGCCGACCGCGATCGAATGTGATGTAATTCGTGATATCGACAAGCGTGTTGATGGGACGCAAACCAATCGCTTTCAAGCGACGCTGCATCCATTCAGGGCTTGGGCCATTTTTTATTCCGCGCACAAGACGCAGCGCGAAGGCGGGCGCAAAATGTTTTTGATCGCTTGCAAAATTTAATTTCACATCGACCGGGCAGGCGCCCTTGCCTTTGATCGCCGTTAAATCATGCCGTTTTAAGGAGCCGAGTCCTGCGGCGGCAAGATCGCGCGCAATGCCATAAACACCGAGCGCATCGGAACGGTTCGGCGTGATCGCAACATCAATCACCGGATCATCAACGCCAGCGTAATCAACATAACGCACGCCAATGAGAGCATCGGCAGGCAGATCTATAATGCCTTCGTGATCTTCGGATAGACCTAACTCAAAGGCCGAGCAAAGCATGCCGGCCGATTCAACACCACGCACAACGCCCACCGTAATCGTGATGTTTTTACCCGGGATAAAAGTGCCAGGCGGCGAGAACACGCTCATCATGCCTGCACGTGCATTCGGTGCGCCGCAAACCACTTGAATCGGTTTGCCGTCACCCGTGTCGACCATGCACACGCGCAAGCGATCCGCATTCGGATGTTGCTCGGCCGAGATCACTTTTGCCGTAATATAGGGCGCTAAAACTTTTGCTGGATCTTCGACGCTTTCAACTTCCAAACCGACGCGCGTCAGCGCTTCAACGATTTGGTCGAGCGAAGCGGATGTATCAAGATGGTCTTTGAGCCAGGAGAGTGTGAATTTCATTGTGTCTCTCCTTATACGCTCAAGCTGCCTGCCAAAGTTGGCAGATCAAGCGGGCGGAAGCCGTAATGCGAGAGCCAGCGCATATCGGCTTCAAAGAAGGGACGAAGATCCGGCATGCCATATTTCAGCATCGCGATGCGGTCGATGCCCATGCCCCAGGCGAAACCTTGATATTCATCAGGATCGAGACCGCAATTGCGGATGACATTCGGATGCACCATGCCGCATCCCAAAATTTCAAGCCAATCTTCACCTTCACCAAAACGGATTTCGCCGCCTTTGCGCGAGCATTGAATATCAACTTCAACGGAGGGCTCGGTGAAGGGAAAGAAGCTTGGGCGAAAACGCATTTTCACATCATCAACTTCGAAGAAGCTTTTGCAGAATTCCGCCAAGATCCATTTCAAGTGACCAAGATGCGAGCCTTTATCGATTACCAGTCCTTCGACCTGATGGAACATTGGCGTGTGTGTTTGATCTGAGTCACAACGATAGGTGCGGCCGGGAATGATCACGCGGATCGGCGGTTTTACACTCATCATGGTGTGAATTTGAACAGGGCTTGTGTGCGTGCGCAAAAGCTTGCGCTCGCCCTTCTCATTCGGGTTGAAAAAGAATGTGTCATGCATTTCACGCGCGGGATGGCCAACCGGAAAATTTAGCGCGGTGAAATTATAAAAATCCGTTTCGATATCGGGCCCTTCCACAACCGAGAAACCCATTTCCGCGAAGATCGTCGTGAGTTCATCAATCACTTGGCTGATCGGATGAATGCGGCCACGTGCAGCAGGGCTTTGCGGCAAAGGCAAAGTGACATCCACACGTTCGCTTGCGAGACGTTGATCGAGTGCAGCTGATTTCAGCGCATCGCGTTTCGTTGTCAGCGCTTCGCTCACACGGTCACGCAGACCATTAATGAGCGGGCCTTTTTCTTTGCGCTCATCGGGCGTCATCGCGCCGAGTGTTTTTAGCAAAGCAGAAATCGAACCGGCTTTGCCAAGGGCTGCAACACGCACGGCTTCGAGCGCTGCCTCATCACTGGCGGTAGCAATCGCTTTGGTTAAATTGGTTTCGAGCGCGGAAAGATCGGTCATGGGACAATCCCGAATGGGTTAAGAAAAAAGCCCGCGATGAGACTTGCGGGCCTTGTAGCGGTTCGACGAATAAGTCGGGTGGTTGCGTAATCAGGCAACCGCCGGCAATGCCGCTTTGGCCTTCGCGACAAGCGCGGCGAAAGCAGCCGGCTCGGTGATGGCGAGATCGGAGAGGACCTTACGATCAACCGAAATGCCCGCTTTATTGAGGCCGTCGATGAAACGCGAATAGACGAGGCCGTGCTCACGCACAGCGGCGTTCAAACGCTGAATCCAGAGTGCACGGATCGTGCGCTTCTTGGCGCGACGGTCGCGTGTTGCGTATTGCATCGAACGATCAACAGCGGCCTTTGCGGCGCGGATCGTGTTTTTGCGGCGGCCGTAAAACCCTTTAGCGGCCTTGTAGGTTTTCTTGTGTTTGGCGTGGGATGTTACACCCCGTTTGACGCGTGCCATCGCTGATCTCCTTTATAATTCGGAATGAAGCGAAAAATACAAAAGCCCGGGCGATCAGCCGTTGGGCAGGAAGTATTTCTTGACGTTGTAGCCGTCCGTCTCGAACAGCACATTGGTGCCGCGTAAGTTACGGATTTGCTTGTTCGTGCGCTTGATCATGCCGTGGCGCTTGCCGGCTTGGGCATAGACGACTTTGCCCGATCCGGTCACTTTAAACCGCTTTTTAGCGGCCGATTTGGTCTTCATCTTGGGCATTTTGCTCTCCATCCGGCGAAACACTTCACCGTTTTTAAAAATAGGCGACGTATTGCCACGCCGTTCGTCTCATTATGAGCGAAAATGACCGCCACGGCAGCCCTTACCGGCCGGGCGATCAAGGGCGTTTCATTAGAAGAAAAGCCCCGGTAATGCAACCGCTGAAGGACTTTAATTTTTTGAGCCGATCGCCCGTTTTTCCCGTAAAATCATAGCCATGACCGCTTCCGACCTCATTCTGCCCCCTGACGGCCGTCAATCCGAGACCGCTTTAATAGTCGCGCGGGGGACAAGGCGGCTTTTAACGAGCCTTGGCTTCGTTTCAGTGACGGAAGTGTCGCTGGCTTCCGGCCGGCGGGCCGATCTCGTCGCCCTTGCCGATGACGGCACCGTCTGGATTGTCGAAATCAAATCGAGCATCGAGGATTTTCGGGTCGATCAGAAATGGCCCGAATACCGGATTCATTGCGACCGGCTATTTTTTGCCATTCCGGACCATGTACCCACCGAGATTATGCCGGAAGATGCGGGTCTCATTCTGGCCGATGCCTATGGCGCGGCGGTGCTGCGCGATGCGCCCGAACACAAAATGCCGGCAGCGACGAGAAAAGCCATGTTGGTGCGCCTCGCCCGCGCTGCTGCCGACCGCCTGCATCGTTTGGCTGACCCTGACCGGCGGGCAGGGCAGTGAAGAGGGCACTTTTCACAAGCCCAGTTCCGTGTTAATTTCTTACTATAGAATGATCGATCAAAATATGGTAAGACCATGAACGACCAAGCCACACTCTCCGCCAAGTTTCAAATCTCGATCCCAAAGGCGATCCGCGAAGCCCAGAATTGGGAAGCGGGGCAGAAATTCACATTTCTGCAGAAAGGCAGTGGCGTGATGCTCGTGCCTGTGCCGGATCGGAAAGATTTGGTCGGTATCGCCAGAGGCGCAAATCCCGAAAATTATCGTGATCGCAACGATCGGTATTAAGCGATGAGAGTTGTCGATACCTCGGCATGGATTGAGTGGCTCATCGATACTCCGGTTGGAAAAACAGTAGGTCGTCAATTGCCGGAAGAGTCGCAATGGGTTGTGCCGACGATCATTCAGCTTGAACTCACGAAATGGCTCACGCGTGAGATTGGCGAGGAGAAAGCTGATCAGATCATTGCGTTCACGGAAAAATGTGTTGTCGTTCCGCTGACCACGCGCATCGCGCTTTTGGCCGCCGACCTGTCGCGAATGCATCAACTCGCAACAGCTGACGCGATTGTTTACGCAACCGCGCGTGAGCATGGCGCTGATCTTTTGACCTGCGACTCGCATTTCAAAGATTTGACGCAGATTATGTTGATTTCAAAGAAGTAAGTTTGAGCGGGTGCGCGCTCTTCATCGTGGCGGCATTTAGCTTTGCCACACCGGCAAAGTGTGCGCTTTCAAGCCTTACAATATAATAACGTCCTCATCCTGAGGAGCGCCAGGCGCTTCTCGAAGGACGTCCTTCGACTCGCGCTGCTGCGTATCTCGGCTCATCATATTTTATCGTCATGGCCATGTTTAACCCGGCCATCCACGACCTACTTTGACCTTCGAGCATCGCCTAAAGTCGTAGATGGCAGGCACAAGACCTGCCATGACGGGACAACGGTGCGTTCGATCGCGTTTAATTCAACTGTACCTATTCATTTTCATCGCCCGTCATCACCTCGTGCTTAACTTGCCTAGTCTGCGTGTAGCACGTCGGGCGATTTGCGGTTTGGTGCGGGGTTTGCTTTAGTTGCCCTAAGGTCATGCACATCATGACTCGGGGTCTAGAAAACCTCACACAAACCGGCAGTGCATCTGCCGTGACCAAACTGCCCTGACGCTTTCACGTCGGGGTGGTGACGTTATCTTCAGGCTGCAAAGCTAAAAGCGTCGCAGCCATGTTTGTGTGGCTTTCTAGCACCCCGACTCCAGCGTGGCTCACGCTGGGGTCGTTCTGTTTCGAGTAAAGGGGGCAAGCGAAATGCCGTCGTTTGATTTCACTCAACCTCAGACCTTCATAAACACGCTTGAGCAATTTAGTCTTGCGCTTCACGGCGTCATGGTCGCGTTGCGTGACGAAGTGAATTTTGGTGAAACGCGCGACGAGACGATTCTCAACGCCGCATTATTGTGTTCACTGCTCGAAGATACACAGAGCGAAGCGAACGCGCTTTTAGAGAAGTTGGAGAGACGAGAGGTATCAGATTAAAGAGTAATTTTAATCTTCGAGCGTCATATTGATTTGCTCCCCCTGTAGGGGGAGGTGTCCGCAAAGCGGACGGAGGGGGCAGGGCCTCAATTTTTCCCCACCCGTCAAATGCTTCGCATTCGACACCCTTCCCTACAGGAGAGGGAGAATGACAGACGAGCGAGCAAAAATTAAACGCTCACGCGTCCGCCATTTTCTCGAATTGTCCCGCTTTGCGGAAACGATAGAGATAAGACGGAACAATGGCATCAATGGTTTCGCCCTTGATGCCGATGCCTTCAAGCGTCAGGCCCGCTTTAGATGCTTCTGCCGAGACAACATTATCTTGTTCGAGCAATGTCACTTGATCACGTGTTAATTGTAGCGCGTGCGGCATCAAGCCGAAGGAAACCGCATTCGCGATTTCCATCACGCCTGCCTGAATGCGCGCGAGCGGGAAGGGCAGCGGCACCAAGGCGCGGCGGCGATTGGTGATTTTCAACACCGCTTGCATCAAGTCGCGGAAGCTCTTTAACTCAGGCCCGCCAAGCTCATAGGTCGCACCCGCTTTCAATGCACCATCAACGGCACGTTCGACGGCTTCAGCAACATCGCCCACAAAAACGGGTTGGAATTTTGTCTCACCGCCGCCGATCAAAGGCAGAGCGGGCATCACGCGGGCGAGCGCCGCAAAACGGTTAAAGAAATCATCTTCAGGGCCGAACACGATTGAAGGGCGCAGGATGACCGCGTCTTTGACCGCCGCTTTCACAGCCTCTTCGCCCGCCGCTTTTGAGCGCGCGTAAGCTGAGGCGGAGTTCGCGTCAGCGCCAATCGCCGACATCTGCACAAAACGGGTGATGCCTTCGCGCGTGGCGGCTTCCGCGATCGCTTTCGCGCCATTGGCCTGCACCGCGTAGAAACGCTGGCGACCTTTTTCCGCGAGAATGCCGACAAGATTGACGACCGCATCGGCCCCCTTCACCGCCCGCGCGACCGAGTCCGGATAGCGCAAATTGGCCTGAACGGCGTGAATTTGGCCGACATTGCCCAAAGGCTGAAGGAAATTCGCAAGATCAGGCCGGCGCACCGCCACCCGCACCCGATAGCCGCGTTTGGCCAAAGCGCGCACGACATGGCGGCCGATAAACCCCGATCCGCCAAAAACGGTGACAAGCTGCTCGAAGGGCTGAGCCATGATGCGGTCCTCTTAATCCTCGAAAATTCTGCGCTCGGTGATAGTCTGGCTTTTGGGATTTGAAAAGCCCGACCAAAGGTGCCCGCACGCCCCCGGCGCGCTCACGAAAAATAACGTGTCAGAAAGCTGCGATAGATCATCTCAAGTTTAACGATGTCAGCCACCGGCACGCGCTCGTCGATCTGATGCATGGTCTGGCCAACAAGGCCGAACTCGATCACGGGGCAGTAATTTTTAATAAAGCGCGCATCAGATGTGCCGCCCGATGTTGAAAGCGCGGGGCGGATGCCGGTTGACTGTTCAATCGATTGGATCGCCATATCAACGAAAGGACTCGGTGCAGTGACAAATGAATCCGCATTCGAGGGTTCGAAGGTAAGAGTGTAGCGCACGCTGTTTCCGGCAATTAGACGCAAGCGGTTTTCGATTTCTGCTCTCAGCGAGTCTTGTGTCCATTTATCGTTGAAACGAATGTTGAAACTCGCGCGTGCGGATTGCGGGATCACATTCGACGCTTTGTTGCCGACATCCACGGTTGAAAATTCAAGATTGCTCGGCGGGAAATGATCCGTGCCGTGATCAAGCTGTTCTTCATTCAAACCCGCGATCAATTTCACAATGCCGCGAATGGGATTTTCAGCCAGATGCGGATAGGCGATATGGCCTTGCTTGCCCTCCACAACAAGATGACCGCTCAATGATCCGCGACGGCCGATCTTGATCATATCGCCAAGCGTGTTGGGGTTCGTTGGTTCACCCAAAATACAGTGATCAAATTTTTCGCTGCGCGCTTTCGCCCATTCAAGCAATTTCACGGTGCCGTTAACGGCGGGGCCTTCTTCATCGCCGGTGATCAAAAACGCAATCGAGCCTTTGAACGAAGCGCCTTGCTCATCAAGAAAATTCAATGCGGCCGAGACAGAAGCGGCAACGCCGCCTTTCATATCTGCGGCACCACGGCCATAAAGAATTCCGTCGACAATCGCGCCGGAAAATGGCGCTTGCGACCAGTGCGTTTCATCGCCTGTGGGTACAACATCTGTGTGGCCTGCAAAAACAAGACAAGGCGCTTCAGTGCCAATGCGTGCATAAAGATTATCAATATCGGGCGTGTCTTCATCTGTGAAACGCACGATGTGACTCTCAAACCCACGCTCTTTCAACAGCGCATCAAGCAAACGCAGCGCACCACCTTCTTCAGGTGTCACTGAAGGGCATTGAATGAGCGCTTGCGTTAACGCGACGGGGTCTTTGGAATTGAGTGACACGTTCAATCAATCCCTCAGCAATTCATTGATACCGGTCTTCGCGCGCGTCTTCGCATCCACGCGTTTGACGATGACGGCGCAATATAGCGACGGGCCCATTGTACCATCGGGCAAAGGCTTGCCGGGCATGGAGCCCGAAACCACGACCGAATAAGGCGGCACGCGGCCCATAAACACTTCGCCCGTTTCGCGATTGATGATCTTCGTTGATTGGCCGATAAAGACACCCATCGAAATCACCGAGCCTTCACCCACGACAACGCCTTCAACAACTTCCGAGCGCGCGCCGATAAAGCAATTGTCCTCAATGATGGTGGGGCCGGCTTGCACGGGCTCAAGCACGCCGCCAATGCCGACGCCGCCTGAAAGATGCACATTGTTGCCGATCTGCGCGCAGGAGCCGACCGTCACCCATGTATCAACCATAGTACCGCTATCGACATAGCCGCCGACATTGACGAAAGACGGCATCAAAATCGCGTTGGGCGCGATATAGGCCCCGCGACGTACGGTGCAATTCGGAACGGTCCGGAAACCTGCCTTCGTAAAATCGGCCGCCGTCCAGCCGTCAAATTTCGAGGGTACCTTGTCCCACCAGCTCGAGCCACCCGGGCCGCCAGAGATCATGACATTGTCGTTCAACCGGAAGGACAGAAGCACCGCCTTTTTGAGCCATTGATGCGTCGTCCAAGCGCCGTCATCGCCCTTGGTCGCTACCCGCAATTCGCCAGAATCGAGTTTTTGAAGCGCAAAATCGACCGCGTCTCGGACTTCGCCCTTGGTTGCAGTGTTGAGTTCGGTGCGCTTTTCCCAAGCGGCGTCGATGATGGCTGCGAGCGCGTCATGTGACATGGCGTATGATCCCGTAAATCTGTGTGAAGTGCGGTGCGCTTCTTACCAAGATGCGGGTGATGTGTCACCCCGTGCGGCAACTCAAACAGTTTTAATCGTCTCAATCAGTTTTGGTTGTCGATCTAAAAGTTTCAAAAGCACATAAGTGGGCCAACTCGGTTGCGCCACGCCGCGTTCATATTTCGAAAAACTGTTAGGTGATCCGGTGAGCAAAAGGCTTGCGTCTTTTTGTGTTAAACCAGTTGAAGCGCGAACTTTTTTGGCAAGTGCTTTGGTTTGTTCGAGATAGGCCGTTTTAAGCTCGGCAATCGCTTTGTCTAATGGCAAAGAATCATTGCCAATGAGAAGGCCATCGCTGTCATCATCGGGAAACCAGCCTTCGATTTTGACCTGTTTCGACATGCCCATATAAGACACGGTCTCAACACGGCGCGCGCGCTTGAGTGTTGCGCCCGTTTCGGGATGTTTCATGGTCTTTGCGCGGGCCATTTATTTTTCCTTGAACGACAAGAGAATGAATTCAGTTAAATATGATCTGTAAATTTCACATAGATCAGACGATCCCTATCAGGTAGATGATAAACATCTTGCCATTGTCGATGATTGTGTAAACTCGTCATCGATTTATAGAAGTGACGCGGCATAAGGTCTTCAATCAAACTCACAAGATCGGCCACGGAATAAACAAATTCACGCGCGGATCGGACGGCACTTAGCGTGATGGCCCTATGCTGCTTGACGGCCAGCTTGAATGCCACAAGATCATGGGTTGGCTTCTGCTTTTCCAAGGATTGGATAAACCTTTAAGGTTGTATTGTCAAAATATGAGTTTCGCCCCTGAAATCAAAAATCGACCAAGTCTCTGATGGTTTCAACCAATCCTCGGTTGCAGCGCCGCCCCTAACCCTTAAAAGTTAAATCTGGATCATTTCTATTGGATGTTTCACCATGCGCTTATATCTCAAAAACCCTCGAGCTATTCTTGCTGAGGGGGCGGAACGCGGGCTTGTGATCGAGCGCGGTAAGATTGTTCAGCTTGTGCCGCGTGACGCGTCACCACGCGGGCCTGTTGATTATATCTTCGACGCATCGCGCCATGTTGTTTTGCCGGGCCTCATTAACACGCATCATCATTTTTATCAGACGCTCACACGCGCGCATCCGGCGGCAATCAACAAAGAATTATTCCCGTGGCTGAAAGCGCTTTATCCGATTTGGGCGCGGCTTGATCCGGAGCGGTTCCGCGTGGCAGTGCGTTTGGCGCTAATCGAATTATTGATGTCGGGCTGCACAACGGCGGCGGATTATCATTATCTTTTTTCCCGCAGGTCTTGATGAAGCGATCGATATCGAAGTCGATGAAGCGAAGAAACTCGGTATGCGCATGACGGTGACGCGCGGCTCGATAAATTTGTCGCAGAAAGATGGCGGCTTGCCGCGTGATTCAGTTGTGCAAGATGAAGATACGATTTTGGCTGATAGCGAAAGGGCGCTCTCGCGCTATCATGATAAAAAAGAAGGCGCGCAGATTCGCTTGGCCCTTGCGCCTTGCT
>VGCJ01000017.1 GCA_016870035.1 Alphaproteobacteria bacterium | reverse complement strand
TTCAATGTCGTTTTACCGGCGTCAGGATGCGAGATAATCGCGAAAGTACGCCGCCGTCCGGCCTCGGTTTTCAGTGTCATAATTCTTCCCGGCTCGGAACTGTTCCGGATACCCTTCACCGGGTCGCCTATGTCAACCCCATGGGCGGGATAATCGGGAATGAGCCCCAAATCAACGGAAAACGGGTATAATATTCGCCCAAATGGTCTAGTCTCTTGAATCGTCAAAACTTTTTTTGATTTTTTAAGCCTAATTTACGGTTAAGCGTAAGCTTCGAACACCAAATAATAATTCAAATTAGTTATTTGATAATGCAAAGCGGCGTTACAATTCACGAACTTGCTCGCCGTCGTCGGCATCTGATTGAAATCGAACTCGATTTTTTTAGAGCCGGACCAATACAACCATCGAAATCTTGAGTTATCTGGTCGAGAATGATTTCTCGGCACCGCTGTCCAGTATCTACGAAAACACACAGGCTACAGAAGTGTCGGTGCGCCAACATTTGCGCGCGCTGGAAAAACTCAAATTGATTAACCGTCTCGATGGTGAAAATGATCGTCGGGCAAAAATCGTAACCATGACCGATCATGGCCGCGCACATCTGTTCAACTATGTTGAATAATTAAGAGCGCTTTTGAAAGATATCTAATCTTCCGCTGCGATCAGCCCGTCTTGAAATGTTTGGAGAGTTTCAAATTCTGCGCTTGATAATTTGATCCAAGCCCCTTGCCGTACAGAACATCGGGCAAAGCCGCCATGCGCTCATAAACAAGGCGACCAACAGTTTGACCATCTTCAATGATGAAAGGCACGTCGCGCGAGCGTACTTCAAGAACAGCACGACTTCCGGAGCCGCCACTTTCCGCATGGCCAAATCCCGGATCAAAAAAGCCGGCATAATGGACACGGAATTCACCAACGAGCGGATCGAAGGGCGTCATCTCCGCTGCATGATCGGGGGGAACTTGCACAGCTTCTTTTGAAGCCAAAATATAAAACTGACCCGGATCGAGAATGAGATCGCGCGCCGCTGTCGCATAGAGCAGGTCCCAATAATCATCAACGGCACATGCACCCACACGGTCGACATCGACAAGCGCTGTGTGACGACGCGCGCGATAGCCGACAAGCTTGTTGGCACCGAAACCCCAAAGATCAACACTCACCGCAATACCATTTTGGATTGACGGTTCTGACGAAGTCACGAGCGGATCGCGTTTATGCAGAAGCTTTAACGCATCATCATCAAGACGCGGAGCACCGCGACGAAAACGAATTTGTGAAAGACGCGATCCGGTGCGCACAAGCACAGGAAAAGTGCGTGGTGAAATTTCGAGATAAAGCGGGCCATGATAGCCAGCTTCAATTTGATCAAATTCGCGTGCGTGATCCGCGATCAAACGCGTGAATACATCGAGCCGACCGGTTGAGCTTTTAGGATTTGCAGATGCAGGCAGGCTTTTTGGCAGAGTGAGGCTTTCCAAACATTCTGCAATATAGACCGCGCCTGTTTCAAGCACTGCACCATTGGTCAAATCAATTTCATGCAAGGCAACACGATCAAGACGTTCGCGAACTCTATACAATTGACCGGGCAGGAAACTGGCACGCAAACGCCATACACGGCGGCCCAAACGAAGATCAAGGCTCGCGGGTTGAATCTGCCCATCAACGAGAGGGCGATCCGCCTTGATCGCTCCGCTCTCGTGCAAGACACGAATATCTTGCGACGGCAGAATGCCTTCACGATCTGTACCAGTCATCACATCACTCCGCTGCGCGTCCGGCCAAGTGCGCTTCTGCGGCTGTCTCGGCATCATCAACCGTTTTCAGCGCTTCAGGGTGCGGCATCGAAATAATATTGTAACCAGAATCAACAAAGTGGACTTCACCGGTCACACCCGTCGAGAGGTCAGATAAAAGATAAAGCGCTGAGCCGCCAATTTCTTCGATCGTCACAGTACGACGCAAAGGGGCGTGACGTTTCTGATAATTGAACATCAAACGCGCATCCGCGATGCCAGCACCCGCAAGCGTGCGGACCGGACCCGCTGAAATCGCATTGATGCGAATATTGTCGGGACCAAAATCACCTGCGAGATACCGCACTGACGCTTCCAGCGCGGCTTTCGCGACACCCATAACATTATAATTCGGCATCACGCGTGTTGAACCACCGTAAGAGAGCGTGATCATTGATCCGCCTTGCGGCATCAAGGGTGCTGCACGCTTCGCAATTTCTACAAATGAGAAACAAGAAATCAGCATCGTGCGCAAAAAATTTTCGCGCGTTGTGTCAGCGAAACGTCCCTTCAATTCCGATTTGTCAGAGAACGCGATGGCATGAACAAGGAAATCAAAATTGCCCCATTGGGTTTTGATTTCATTAAAAACCGCATCAACAGTCGAGAGATCTTCAACATCACATGGCAGAAGAAATTTTGATCCGACTTCGGCCGCTAAAGGCTCGACGCGCTTTTTCAGCGCATCGCCTTGATAGGTAAACGCCAATTCAGCGCCGTGATCCGCCAAAGTCTTTGCGATACCCCAGGCAATTGAATGATTATTGGCAACACCCATCACAAGACCGCGTTTGCCTTTCATCAATCCGCTCATGAATCGCTCTCCTCTTTGTGATCTTGAAGACCGATCAAGCCTCAAGCCGTTTCATGACGATGGTGGCATTGGTGCCGCCAAACCCGAACGAGTTTGAAAGAACCGCACCGATTTTAGCATTATCAATTCTCTTACGCACAATCGGCATATCAGCGAAATCCAGATCAAGCTCTTCGATATTCGCGCTTTCACAAATGAATCCATTGTTTATCATGAGAAGCGAATAGATGGCTTCTTGAACACCTGTGGCGCCAAGTGAGTGGCCTGTAAGCGATTTCGTTGCTGAAATTGGTGGGCATTTCGAACCGAACACTTCACGGATCGCTTCGATTTCTTTTACATCACCCACCGGTGTCGATGTCGCATGGGGATTGATATAATCAATCGGAACATGGACAGTTGAGAGAGCCTGCCGCATACAGCGCACAGCGCCTTCACCCGATGGTGCCACCATGTCGTGACCGTCGGAGGTTGCGCCATAGCCAACGACTTCGCCGTAAATCCTAGCGCCGCGTGCTTTCGCATGTTCAAGCTCTTCAAGCACAAGCACACCTGCGCCGCCGGCAATCACGAATCCATCACGATTTTTATCATATGCGCGGGATGCGGTTTTCGGCGTGTCATTATACTTTGATGACATCGCGCCCATCGCGTCGAAAAGTTCTGAGAGCGTCCAGTCAAGCTCTTCGCATCCACCAGCAAACATAACATCCTGCTTACCCCATTGGATGAGCTCATAAGCATTGCCGATGCAATGATTGGATGTCGCGCAGGCGGAAGAAATCGAATAATTGACACCCTTGATTTTGAACCACGTCGCAAGTGTTGCTGAGGCCGTTGACGACATGCTCTTTGGCACGGCGAAAGGACCGATGCGCTTTGGTCCACCCTTCTCGCGCGTGATATCCGCGGCTTCAACAATCGTACGCGTTGAAGGGCCGCCCGAACCCATCACAATGCCGGTACGTTCATTTGAAATATCACGTTCTTCAAGGCCCGCATCAAGAATGGCCTGATCCATCGCCAAATGGTTCCATGCCGTTCCCACAGCGTGAAAACGCATCGCGCGGCGATCTACAACCTCATTCGGATCCAGTGTCGGGGCGCCATGAACTTGGCAGCGGAACCCAAGTTCAGAATAGCGATCCGCGCGTATGATGCCGGAACGCGCTTCATAAAGCGAAGCCAGCACTTCCTGCGTGTTATTGCCGATGGAGGACACAATCCCCATGCCGGTGACGACGACGCGTCTCATACTCATCTCCTTCATGACGACCGATACCCTTCTCAGGCATCGATCACTCAATTGATGTCTTTATCGTTAGGCTGTTTTGAACAGGCCGACGCGAAGATCATGCGCCTCGTAAATCCGGCGTCCATCCGCTTCGAGATAACCATCGGCAATACCGAGAACGAGCTTCGAACGAAACACGCGTTTCAAATTCACCGTGTAAACAACTTGCTTCACGCTTGGTAGAACTTGATCGATGAATTTCAGTTCACCAACACCGAGCGCACGGCCGCGACCTTCTGCGCCCAACCAGCCAAGAAAAAATCCGCATAATTGCCAAAGCGCATCAAGACCGAGACAGCCCGGCATCACAGGATCACCTTGGAAATGGCACGGGAAGAACCAGAGATCGGGTTTAATGGCAAATTCGGCGCGGATCACACCTTTACCAAACTCGCCACCCGTTTCGGAGACCACTGCGATCCGGTCAAACATCAACATCGGCGGCAATGGCAATTGCGCGTTTCCGGGGCCGAATAATTCGCCCCGCCCGCAGGCCAACAAATCTTCATATTCATAACTCGAACGTTGCGTCATAACCGATCCGTGCTGTTGTCCCAGTCTGCTGCGCCACCTGACGGCAGTCGATCCCCTCTTTTGTCCACCCTCCGTAACATAGGCAACCCCCTGCCGAAAGATCGCAAACGGGTTGCACAGACGGCTTCCAACGTCTATCGCTAGAACATGTCTAATGTTTCAATCTCGTCTGAGGCGCCTCAACTGGCCTCGAAGGCCGGACGTGGCTGCGTCTATAGCGAAGTGAAATCGCGCTTGCAGAGCGCTGGCCTACGCCCGACGCGCCAGCGGATGGGTTTAGGATGGCTGCTTTTTGCCAAAGGCGACCGCCATTTGACCGCCGAGGGGCTCTATGAAGAAGCCTTAAAGGCAAAAGTTCCGGTTTCGCTCGCAACCGTCTACAATACGCTGCATCAGTTCACAGAGGCCGGACTTATCCGTGAAATCGCCGTCGAAGGGGCAAAGACCCATTTCGACACCAAAGCGACCAATCACCATCATTTCTATATCGAAGGCGAAAACCGCCTCATCGACATCGAAGGCAGCGATATTGACGTCGCGAGCCTGCCAAGCGTGCCAGAAGGCATGGAAATAGCCCGCGTCGACGTGGTCGTCCGCCTGCGCCGCAAGGTCTGAACGCCGCCTTTAATCGAATTTATCTTCCGAATAGACGCCCCAAAGCTGGCTTTGTGGGACATAACCGTCAAATTTCTGCCCCTCAGCGCCTTCGCCGACAATCCTGCACCATTTCAAGTCACAGGTGCGAACCACGCCGAGAACATTCGGCATAAGGGCCGCGATCATCGGCGCGGCGTCATCGGGTTTCGAGCGCAAAGCGACCGGCTTATCCTTGCCCCACGGCGCCACCAGAGCGGTGCGGCGCCCCGACAAGAGGCTATGAAGCACCCAGCCCTCCGCCCCTTCGGAATCGCGAATGCGCCGCCATGTTTCAAATTCTGCAATGATTTCAACGGGTAACCCAGCCTTCTCGTAAATCCATTTGGTCCGATGCTCTTTGCTCGGCCCCTCGCGGAGATTGACCCGGTCGGATTTTAGGCTCGCAAAACGGGGTAAGGGCAAATTCGACGCAGGGCCGACCGCGGTTTCCGCCGCTAAAGCATGAGCGCTCAGGCCGAGACCGAAGAGAACACAAAAAGCTGCGATGGCGCGTTTCACGCTGATCATCCGGTCCTTCACTAATCGATCTTCCGTCGCCCGTTGTTTTTCATTTGTGGCATCGCTAGAGAAAAATAAAGTGACGGTCCCGCGCGCCCCTTTGCCACAGATTTTGTGTGAGGCGTGGCGGGTTAAGACTTGGTAAAGAAATTGAGCCCGCGCAAGAGCAGGGCGCAAGCGAAAAGGGAAACTGTTCATGCCCCAACAAAAGCCGCTTGTTGTCGTCACGCGCCGCTTGCCTGATACGATTGAGACGCGCATGCGCGAATTATTCAAGGCGTCGCTCAATATTGATGATCACGCGATGAGCAAGGATGAGCTTATTGAGGCGGTCAAATCCGCTGTCGGGCTCGTGCCCACCGTCACCGATGAAATTGATGCGGATGTTATTGCGGCGGCTGGGCCTCAATTAAAACTCATCGCGAATTTCGGCAATGGTGTTGATCATATCGATCTCAATGCGGCGCGCGAACGCGGCATTACGGTCACCAACACGCCAGGCGTTCTAACTGATGATACAGCCGATATGACGATGGCGCTTATTCTTTCGGTGTCACGTCGGATCGCTGAAGGCGCACGCGTGATTCCCGAAGGCAATTTCCACGGCTGGTCGCCAATATGGATGCTTGGTCACCGCATCACCGGTAAACGTTTGGGCATTGTGGGGATGGGTCGGATTGGGCAAGCGCTCGCACGTCGTGCGAAAGCGTTTGGGCTGCAAGTTCATTATCACAATCGCAAACCGGTTGCGCCATCCATTGAGCAAGAGCTTGAAGCCACCTATTGGGATTCACTCGATCAAATGCTTGCGCGCATGGATATTGTTTCGGTGAATTGCCCGCATACGCCGGCGACTTATCATTTACTCTCTGGACGTCGTCTCAAGCTTTTGAAACGCGATGCCATTCTTGTGAACACGGCACGTGGTGAAATCATCGATGAAACCGCATTGATTAAAATACTTGAAGCCGGCGAACTCGCAGGCGCGGGTCTCGATGTGTTCGAACATGAGCCTGCGATTTCGCCAAGAATGCTGAAACTTGCCAAGCAACACAAAATCGTTGTGTTGCCTCACATGGGTTCAGCCACGGTCGAAGGTCGCATTGAAATGGGCGAGAAGGTGATCATCAATATTCGCACCTTCATGGACGGACATCGCCCACCCGACCGCGTGATTGCAGCGTTGGTGTGATTAATGTTGAATTAGGGCTTACGCAACAGCGTAAACCCTACTGCCTATTACTCACAAACCTTCAAACAAAGCTGTCGAGAGATAACGCTCGGCGAAGCTTGGAATAATAATCACGATATTCTTGCCTTTTGACTTAGGCCGCGCTGCTATTTCCAATGCCGCAGCAACGGCAGCGCCTGATGAAATACCCGTGGGTATGCCTTCAAGACGAGCAAGCAAGCGCGCAGTATCAAATGCCGTTTGATTACAGATGCGCACGACTTCATCAATCACCGAACGATCTAGAATATCAGGCACAAAACCCGCGCCGATGCCTTGAATTTTATGTGGGCCGGGATTGCCGCCCGACAACACCGGTGAATCTTCCGGTTCAACCGCAATCACTTTGACTTGCGGTTTACGTGATTTCAAAACTTGCCCCACGCCGGTGATCGTGCCACCGGTGCCAACACCTGAGACGAAAATATCAACACCGCCTTCTGTGTCATTCCAGATTTCTTCAGCCGTTGTTTTGCGATGAATATCCGGATTCGCAGGATTCTTGAATTGTTGCGGAATCACAGCGCCGGGGATCGTCGCCTTTAATTCTTCAGCTTTCGCAATTGCGCCTTTCATGCCCAAAGGTGCGGGAGTCAATTCGAGTTCAGCGCCAAGCAGCGCAAGCATTTTGCGACGCTCAATCGACATCGATTCAGGCATCACAAGAATGAGACGATACCCACGAGCTGCGGCAACGAAAGCCAAGGCAATACCGGTATTGCCCGATGTCGGTTCAATCAATGTTGCGCCCGGCTTGATCACGCCTTGTTGCTCAAGCGCGTCAATCATATTGACGCCGATACGATCTTTCACACTCGCAATCGGATTAAAAAATTCGAGCTTGGCGAGAATATGCGCATGCACGCCCTTCTCTTTCGCGAGGCGATCAAGACGCACGATTGGCGTATCGCCAATCGTGTCAGTGATCGATTGATAGATCCGGCCGCGGCCGGGTTTTGAATGCGCATGGGCCATGATGATCATCTCCCGAAAGGAACTCTTGACCGCTCATTAGCTTATTTTACATAAAAAGTCGATATTTATTTTAATTCACATATTCAGATTGAGAAATCGGCAGATTCGGTTACTGAAATCAGTCCGCGCGCCTGAGCCGAGTCACAAAGCGCCTCGACCGTGATGCTATCAAGATGGGTCAAAAACGCATGACTTGCGGTTTTCACCTCGGGTTCGACCACCAAATCAACGAGTTTTGAGTGAGGTTCTGGGATCGAGGCATCGTCCTCCGCTGAGGACATGGCGGCGCGCACGATTTGCCCCGCGGTCAAGCGGCGGCGCTCGCTCGCGAGCTCATAGCCGCCGCGCGGCCCGCGTACGCCTTTAAGGATTCCGGCGCGCACAAGCGCCTGCAAAAGCGTTTCAAGATGGCGGGGTGGCAGGCGATGGCGGTCGGCCAAGGCTTTGGCAGGGACCGGATCAGGCCGGGCATGGAGCGCCACATCAACGACAGCGGCAATGGCCAACATGCTGCGACGGGAGAGTAAATTCATAGCCGACATCCTTCCCTTTGGCCCGGGAAAGACGTGGATCAGACGCCTGTCGAGCCGTAACCTCCACTACCCCGTTCGGTGTCTCCGAGACGGGCACGCTCCTCAAGGACCGCCTGCGCCACCGGAGCGACAACAAGCTGGGCAATCCGCATGCCCCGCGTCACGACGAAGGGCTCTTCGCCGTGATTGATGAGAAGCACCGACACTTCGCCGCGATAATCTGCGTCAATTGTGCCAGGCGCATTCAACACCGTGACCCCGTGCTTCAAAGCGAGGCCCGAACGGGGCCGAACCTGCACTTCAATACCGGCGGGAAGCTCAATACACAATCCTGTGGGGATTAATGCACGTTTCCCATTTGGAATTGTAAATATAGGAATCTCGGGGATGGCCGCAAGTAAATCCATGCCCGCCGCCTGAGACGTTTCGTAGCGCGGCAGTGGCAAACCCTGGGCATGCGGAAGCCGCAAAATACCGATAATCGGGGTCATTTCGTGCCCTTTTTTGGTAAAATCTTCGAAAAATGAGCGATAAGCCGGCCGGCAACTTCAGTTTTCGACAAAGTGGGCCAGGTCTCCACACCCTGTTTCGAGACGAGATGCACGGTGTTTTTATCCCCACCCATCACACCCGTGCCCGCCCCGACATCATTGGCGACGATCACATCGCAGCCTTTGGTGGCAAGTTTGCTCTTGGCGTGAGTGAGAACGTCATAAGTTTCGGCAGCAAAGCCTAAAACGAGCGACGGTCGCCCTTTTTTCATGCCTGCAATGGTGGCGAGAATATCGGGATTGGCTTCGAGCGCCAGAGCAGGCGGCGGCGCGCCTTTGGTCTTTTTGATTTTCTCGCCCGCAACCGATTTCACGCGCCAATCGGCAACGGCGGCGCAAAAAATCGCGAGATCAGCGGGCAGGGCTTTTTGCACAGAAGCGAGCATCGCGGCGGCCGTCTCGACATGAATTACCTTCACACCCACAGGATCAGGGATAGAAACTGGGCCAGAGATCAAAGTGACTTCAGCGCCGGCTTCCGCGGCCGCTGCCGCAATCGCGTGGCCTTGTTTGCCCGAAGAGCGATTGGCGATATAACGCACGGGATCAATCGGCTCATGGGTCGGGCCCGAAGTGACGAGCACATGTTTGCCCGAGAGCGGTCCTTTACGTAACGATTTACCGCCCAATATTTTCTCGATCACATCCGCGATCGCTAACGGTTCGGCCATGCGCCCGGGGCCATATTCACCGCAGGCCATCTCGCCGTCATCAGGACCCACAAACAGCACGCCGTCTTTTTGGAGTTGGGCGACATTTCTCGTCGTGGCCGCATGCGTCCACATCCGCACATTCATCGCGGGCGCGACCAGAACGCGCTTGTCAGTCGCAAGAAGCGCGGTGGAGGCGAGATCATTCGAAAGACCTTGCGCGAGTTTCGCAAGTAAATCGGCGGTCGCAGGGGCGACCACAACGAGATTGGCCCACCGCGACAATTCGATATGGCCCATCTCGGCTTCATCCGTCAGCGAGAAGAGATCGGTATAAACCTTCTCGCCGGAGAGGCTCGAAACCGAAAGCGGCGTGACAAATTCCGCCCCCGCTTTGGTGAGGATCACGCGAAAAGAACCGCCGCGCTTTTTAATCTCGCGGATGAGTTCCAGCGATTTATAGGCGGCAATCCCGCCGCCAATTATGAGAAGAACGCGTTTACCCGAGAGTGTCATCAACAAAAGCCCCATTATTCAGCGGCTGATATTAGCCGAAACCTCACGTGGCATCAAAGGGGCGCTTTCCACTTGCAAAGATCGATACTCACGACGCCGAAACGCATCGACCACCCCTCCATGGCACACGCATAAAGTGCAACCCATTAAGGTAAACACGAAGTTCCACTTTTGATTGGTGGAGCTACTCTTTATCTTTCGTTAGGTCATGTATGGCCGTAGGTAACCTGTTTTTGAAATAGGCTCCTGCAAAGCTTACTTTTAAACTCGGATAAAAAATTGTGACCCTTTACCGCCTCGCCCTCATAAGCATTGTTGTTTTTGCCTTGGCAGCTTGTAGTGGCGGGGGCGGAGGAGGTAGCAAGACGGTAACGGAAACGACATCAGACTATTCAGCAGATAGTTCTACGAAAATAATCACAACCAAGTATAGTGGCGGAACGAGTTAGCAGCAAACACTCGCGGGAACACCGAGTGATCCTTCTTATAGTCGATCACAACTCAGTTATAAATATACATTTAGTGATGGGTCCAAAAGCTTGCCACAAAACCTCAACGTTTCTGCAAGGCTTTCTCAGACATACAGTCCCGACGGAACAACGAAAACAATTACTTATTTACTCAGCAATGGAAAACAAATAAGCTTTACTTTGACCGATTCTGCGGGAACGGTCACTTATAAAGCTGACGGAAGTGAAAAATATATTTCTTATTCGTATATGGGTTCGACAAATTATACCGCGACTCTGACAGGAACTATTACGACGCCGAAATATAGTGCCAATTTTCTGCAGAAGACACTCGTCTACTCATTTAGTGACGGAACAATGCGTGACGGAAACACGATTAGCGAGCAGCTCGATACACCTATATATAGTTCAGACGGTAGTCAAAAAACACCAGTCTATCGATACGCGGATAATACACAGTATTTTGGCGCGACATTGAACGGAACGCTCACAACGCCAAAATACAGCGCCGACGGTAGCCAGAAGGCTCTCGTATATTCATTCTCAGATGGCACAACACATGATGGCCAGCCGCTAACAGGAACAAAAAACAACCCGCTTTCAGATGCGGTGATTTATCCCGCAACTTGGACGACAACGGGAACGGTCACAAAGCCCGTAACGCATGCACTTTTCTATTCGTTTTCCGATCAAACAATTTTTACCGTTGAAGATGGCACGCAAGCAAAGCCGTTTAGCCAATCGAATCTTACACCAAATGGTGCAGCGGCTACGGGTGCGATCAATGATCCGAATGCGTTCGTCAACGCGCCGACCAAAGGCACTTTCAATTTGCGCTGGGGTACGCCAGATCCGGCAGGACCGGAATATGCATCGTTCTTTGGAAACGGATCATCAAATTATACCTACCCTACAACTTTTTCTATTTTCAATGGAACTGTCGCCGGTACATCCGGTTGCACCAACGCGCCTTGCAGTACCGCGACGATCGCCACGCCGCATGCTGATATGATTCAAGCATGGAATGCTGGATGGACGGGAAAAGGGGTAAATATTCTGATTGATGACGATCTGGCCAGCAATCACTCAGTTACAACATCTCTGATCGCACATCGTTATGTATGGAGTTTCACCATCTACGGTACCGACTTCTCTTTATATTCTTCCGTAAAAGATTGGAGCGGAGCGTACCAAATGCCGAGCACAATGATAAAAATTGGCGTCATCAATGCCAGCTTTGGCGGATATCGACCTATCTTAACAGGAAAAACGTCAAGATGGACTGCTCAAGATTTCTTAAATGCCTATACAAACTATTACACCTCGGCGCAAAAGCATATCAAGATCTTCACCGGAACGAGAAGCAATATCATTTTTGACAAATTCGATTTGACAGACGCGGTGATTGCAAAGGCTACCAGCAATGAAAGTATCGAAGCGTATAATGAACCTCTGAATCGTTATTTATTTGAAGACGCTGGAACAGAGTCGAGACTGTTGATTGTTGGCGCGTTGGCTCAAGATCCTAATAACGGCAAACCCAGTTTTGCAATTGGTTACACTACCACTGCGGGAAGTTCACTTGATGTATAAAACCGGTTCTTAGTAGCTTTAGGAACCACACCTTTTAAGACGAATTGAGTTTCATGGGATGGAATGCCAATTGGTAGCTCGGATCAAGGCAATGTCGGCACCTCCTACGCCGCCCGGCGCGTTGCTGGCTATGCCGCGATCGTTCGTCAAAAATTTTCAAACCTAACCGCAGCAAACACAGCGGATATTATTTTGATGACCGCACGCTATGATACGCTTTCATGTTATGGAACAGGGTCTGGCGCAACGGGTGGCTACGACAAAGCCATTCACGGTCAAGGCGAAGCTTCACACTCGCTCGCGCTCGCGCCGGTGGGCTATTTGGGATAGAAGGGAGCGTTAATTATTAAGCTGTATTATAATTGACGTAACGTAAATTATGCAATTATTATGGGTCCATGCGGATCCTTCTCATCAGACTTTTTGCATTAACCTTGATTGGATCAACAGGCCGTCTTTCAAAGGCTCACGCACAAAGCCTTGAGCCTGAATCATCCCTTATTATCACATCTGCAAAGAAAGCATTTGCGCTTGATAGCCGTTTTCCAAAAGAATGGTGGTTTGCGCTGGATCAGCGCATGGATATTGCCATAACAAGCCTCACCGTCGGTGAGGAGAGTATTGTCGCGGCCGGTCAAAGTCTCATGAAATGACAGTGTCGCACCTGCTCACTTTATGATTCCGCGATTCGCTTTGACACAACCCATTTCTATAAACCCGACATTCCGCAAATCGTGTTATCTGGCTTTGCAAAACTTGATGGTTCAAACGCGCCTCTGTTCGGGCTCGACACGGGCTTTCGCGCCCAAAAAATAACGGTCAGTCCCGCTCTGTTGCTCGGCTTGTCACACCGCGCCTATTTGTCGGAGCTGCGTGACACGCAATTTGTTTTTGAGCTTGCTGGGTGGCTTGGACAGACTGTTTCCCACACACCCTGCTATGACAGTTATGATGACGCCTATTATTTCGGCAATCTGTCTGCATGGAGCGATTATAGTTATAATGCTCAACCGACAGAAACTTACGTGAAACTCTGGTTCGAATATGCGTTTTGATCTGGGCTTAAAAATCAAACCAGGCGCAGGGCAATCGCCACTAACACCGCTGCGATGATCCAGAGCGCAAGATTGCCCCAACGATTGCGCGCGGCTTCCGCCTTGCCGATATTTGCAATCGAGCGTGCATCAAGAGGAAAGTCCTTCTCGCTCGCTTCATTGATATGATTGATCAGCGTCTCAGCTTTTTGCGCGAGTGCCGGCAAATGTCCAATCATCGTTGCAAGGGAGACGGCACCGCGACCAACATCTTCGATGCGACCAAGAGGGCCGAGATTGCGTTCGATCCATTCACGCACCACGGGTTCCGCAGTGGTCCACATATTCAAATGCGGATCGAGCGAGCGCGCGACACCTTCCACAACCACCATCGTCTTTTGCAGCATCACGAGTTCCGTGCGCGTGCGCATGTCGAAAAGACCTGTCACTTCAAAAAGTAGTGTCAGCAATTTCGCCATTGAAATCTGATCGGCGGAGCGCTGATGAATGGGTTCGCCAATCGCACGAATGGCTTGTGCAAAATCATCAACCGAATGATGCATCGGCACATAGCCGGCTTCGAAATGCACTTCTGCCACACGGCGATAATTACGTGTGATAAAACCAAGAAGAATTTCAGCAAGAAAGCGTCTTTCGCGCGGACCCAAGCGACCCATGATGCCGAAATCAACGGCACAAAGACGCCCCGCAGCATCAACAAATAAATTACCGGGATGCATATCCGCGTGAAAAAATCCGTCGCGCAAAGCGTGGCGCAAGAAAGATTGAATGACGATGCGCCCAAGACCAACGCGATCATGTCCCGCCGCAACAATCGCATCAAGATCATGTAGCGGAATGCCTTCAATCCATTCCATCGTTACGACATCGCGCGCGGTCAAATCCCAATTGACAGAAGGCACATGAAATTCTGAGTCTTCGCATGCATTCTCGGCCATTTCGGACAACGCTGCCGCTTCGAGACGAAGATCCATCTCCATCGTCACAGAGCGTTTCAAGGTTTCAACGACATCGACGAATTTCAAACGTCGCGCTTCGGCCGAAAATTTTTCCATCACTTCTGCGGCATAAGCCATTGCAGCAAGGTCGCGCCGAAAACGTGTGCGTACACCGGGACGTAATACTTTAACCGCAACGGTTACGCCTTCACGCGTTCGCGCACGATGCACTTGCGCAATTGACGCTGCCGCAATGGGTTCGCTGAGATCGGAATAGAGAGCGTCAAGCGATTTGCCGAATGACTCTTCGATTTCTTTCAGCGCCGCCGCACGACCGAAAGGCGGAATACGATCTTGCAATCTTTCAAGATCACGCGCGACACGAACACCAACAACATCTGGCCGTGTCGCCATAAATTGTCCGAGCTTTATATAAGAAGGCCCAAGTCGCGTGAGTGCCGCCACCAAACCTTCAGCACTTGAAGCCGCGCCGCGCTTTTCAAAAAGACGCGCAAGGCGCACAAGCGCGCCAACGCCTGCAGGCGCTTCGCGCGGATCGACAAGCGCGAAAGCGCCTTCCCGTGCGAGCACGAAACCAACACGCATCAAACGCAAAAGATGAATCGGGGCAAATCGCACGGGTTCGACCTTATATCTTCCACGCCGAGTGAAGCTGAACGATGCCACCCGACATCGGACGCGATGTCACGCGCCCAAAGCCTGCTGCCTCAATCATGGATGTAAACCGCGCGGGCGTTGGAAAACGACGGATCGACTCGACGAGATATTGATAGGGTTCCGCATCGCCTGTGACGAGTTTCCCCATCGGCGGTATCACCTTGAATGAGAAGGCATCGTAAATTTTATCGAGGCCTGGCACATCGACATTCGAAAATTCGAGGCACAGAAAACGCCCGCCGCGTTTCAACACGCGATGCGCTTCTGAAAGCGCGCGATCAATGCGTGGGACATTGCGAATGCCAAAAGCAATTGTGTAAGCATCAAAGTGTTTATCTGGCAAAGGCAGGTCTTCGGCATTCCCTTGTACAAAATCGATACGATCTTTCAAAGCTTTTGGCGTACGATCGCGTCCGACTTCGAGCATATCGCCATTGATATCGAGAACGGTCGCTTTGGATTGCGGCCCGGCAGCTTCCAGAACACGGAAAGATATGTCGCCCGTACCACCCGCCACATCCAGAAGATGGAAAGGCCGCGTGCGCAAGGGACGTAACGTGGAGACAAGCGCCGCCTTCCACGCGCGATGGAGCCCGAAAGACATAAGGTCATTCATGAGATCATAGCGGCGCGCGACTTTGTGGAACACATCGTCGACGAGCGCCTGTTTCTGGCCCAAACGAACGGAGGAAAAGCCGAAATGGGTCTCGGCCGCGTCGTCGCGACTTTCCCCTGTTGTCCGATTTTCCTGCATGTCCACCATCAGCCGCCTCTATTCCCTTTGCGATCAAGACCATAGCGGAACGCGCGTCAAGACGCTATGCCGGAGCCGGAAGGATCCGCCATGCCCGAATTGCCCGAAGTTGAAACCGTCCGCCGTGGGCTTGAGCCTGTGATGACCGGACAAAGGCTTGTGCGGGTCGAGCAAAATCGGCCGGATTTACGCTTCCCTTTCCCGCCCTGCTTTCGGGAGCGCCTTGAGGGACAGACCGTCTTAAGTCTCGGGCGACGGGCCAAATATCTCCTCGTCGATCTTTCTTCCGACGAGGTTCTGATCATGCATCTTGGCATGAGTGGACGCTTTACGATTATAGATCCGTTGCAAAAGCAAAAACCCGGCGCGTTTCATCACGAAACAGGCGGCACCGATCTTCATGATCATGTCATCTTTCATCTTGAGAGCGGTGTACGCATTATATATAATGATCCTCGCCGTTTCGGCTTTATGGATCTACACCCACGCCGCGGGCTCGAAACCTCGCTTCATTTTAAGTCCATGGGACTTGAACCGCTTGGTAATAAGCTTGAGGGAGATCGCATTCGCACTCTATTCGAAGGAAAAAAAGCGCCGCTTAAGGCCGCTCTTCTTGATCAAAGTTTGATCGCAGGGCTTGGTAATATATATGTGTGCGAAGCACTCTATCGCGCGGGGCTTTCACCCAAAAGACGCGCGGGTACGCTTTCTGCTGCACGCGGCGCGATGAAAGAGAAAGCGGATGTGCTTGCTGAAATCATTCGTGATGTCCTCACCGAAGCGGTAGAAGCGGGCGGATCTTCATTGCGCGATTTCGCGCAAACGGATGGGTCGCTTGGATATTTCCAACATCGCTTCCGCGTTTATGATCGCGAGGGTGAAACATGCCCAAAAAAATCATGCGGAGGCGTGATTAAAAGATTCGTGCAATCAGGACGATCAACATTTTATTGTCCGAAATGTCAAAAATAAGAAAGTGCTAGCAGGCTTGAACAAAATGCAACAAGTCGCTAGCACTCACATGATGATGAGTGGATCAGTCCTGTATCAATAAGGAGTGCGGAAAATGTCCTACCAGACCCTCAAGGTCGAAACGCGCGACAAAGCTGGATTGATCACCCTTCATCGCCCTGATGCTTTGAATGCATTAAGCAGTATTTTAATCTCGGAGCTTGATCAGGCACTAGATGCGTTTGAGCGTGATCCTGATATTGGTGCGACCGTCATTACAGGATCGGAGAAAGTCTTTGCGGCAGGTGCCGATATTAAAGAGATGAAGGATCTCACTTTTCCTTCAACCTATCTTGATGATTTCGTAACCTCGTGGGATCGCGTTGCACGGAAACGCAAACCGATCATCGCTGCTGTTGCTGGCTTCGCTTTAGGCGGTGGATGTGAATTGGCCATGATGTGCGATTTCATTCTCGCAGCCGATACCGCAAAATTTAGTCAACCTGAAATCAAAATTGGCATCATTCCGGGCGTTGGCGGCTCGCAACGTTTGACCCGCGCCATCGGCAAGTCCAAGGCGATGGAACTCTGCCTCACAGGACGGATGATGGATGCGACAGAAGCAGAACGTGCCGGCCTTGTGGCGCGTATTGTACCTGCCGCCGATCTCGTCGAGGACGCGCTAAAGACCGCCAATCAAATCGCCTCTTTAGGACGCACCAGCGTGCTCATGACCAAGGAAGCGATCAATCGCGCCTTTGAGACGAGCCTTTCGGAAGGGCTCCTCGTCGAGCGACGTCTTTTTCAATCGCTCTTTGCGACTGAAGATCAGAAGGAAGGCATGGCGGCCTTCGTTGAAAAACGTCCGCCGCGTTTCTCTCAAAACTGACACCGAGTCCATTTCCGATGTCAGGACTTGAATGGGATACGATCGCGCTTCTGACCGGAACCGCCTTCCTTGCCGGATTTATCGACTCCATTGCCGGAGGCGGCGGCCTCTTGACGGTCCCTGCCCTTCTGATTGCCGGGGTCGATCCCGTAACGGCGGTCGCCACCAACAAAGTGCAAGGGACTTTATCGATCGTCTCGGCTCTGGTCACCTATGGGCGCAAGGGGCTCATTGAATGGCGCGCCAATTTGCCGATGGGCATCATCGCCCTTTTTTTTGGCGGTTGCGGCGCGCTTTTAATCCAGTTTTTCTCAAAAGAGGTCATCTCGGCACTAATTCCGATCCTTTTAATCAGTGTGGCGCTCTATTTCGGCCTTATGCGCGGCATTGGCGATGCCGACCTTAAAGCCCGGGTGACCCTGCCCGTCTTTCTGAGCCTCGTCATTCCGCCGCTAGCCCTCTATGACGGGTTTTTGGGCCCGGGGGCAGGGTCATTCTATGCCGCCGCCCTGATCGGCCTCCTCGGCCTCGGCATCACGCGGATGACGGCCATGGCCAAGGTTCTCAATGGCGGCTCCAATCTCGGCTCGTTGATCGTCTATTCGATCGCAGGGGCGGTCCATTGGCCCTTGGGCTTAGCGATGGGGCTGGCCTCCGTCACGGGCGCCCAGATCGGATCGCATCTCGCTGTCCGACAAGGGGCACGTCTCATCCGCCCACTGATCGTCATCACCTGCTGCGCGCTCTCGATCAAAATGCTGGCAGATCCGACCAATCCGCTGCATTGGCTCTTCGCCTTTCTGCCATTTCCGGGCTGAGGGTCATTGACGGCCAAGGCCCAAGCCGCTAAGAGCACCGCCACGAAACGGACAGCCTTTCAGTTGTGAAGCTCAGTCCGGTTGAATATCAAACCATGGATAAAATAGAGCGTCGCTGGGTTGAACGCATCTATTTTGTCTTGAGGACCCAACATGGCGAATACGAAATCGGCCAAAAAGGCCACCCGTAAAATTGAAGCCCGCACGGCCGTTAATCGCAGCCGTCGTTCGCGCGTGCGCACTTACGTGAAGAAAGTCGAAGAAGCGTTGAAGATGGGTGATCAGGCCGCCGCTTCGGAAGCTTTGAAACTTGCCGAACCGGAATTGATGCGTGCAGCTCGAAAGGGCGTGATGCATAAGAAGACCGCTTCACGCAAAGTGTCGCGCCTTGCGAAAGCCGCGAACGCCGCAGCAAAGTAAAAAATGCAAGAAACGCCTGCAGCGCGGGCATTTCTTGATACAACTAAAGAATGAAAAGAGCCTCGCCAAAGCGGGGCTTTTTTATTTCGCGATTCCGATCTCGTTTCTTCATTCAATCGCAAGCGAATTATTTCACCTTATGAAATATTTTTCGCTTGACACGATCACCATCAATTTCTCGTCCATGCGACAAAGCGATGGCAAAAACTGATCAGAAAATATAACTGAAAATCAACGTGTTAGCCGATAAAGGAAAAAGCGCGCGGTCAACATGGACGATAACCGCCATGATGATCCTAACGCGAAAAAAAAATTAAAATAATTTGCGCGTAGAGGTGCGTTAAAGAAATCTTAATAACACCAAGGTGTTGGCGCAAAATTACGATTAAAAGGACCGTCAATCACACGGCTTTTCTGAAAAATTTCGACTTCCGGTTGAGTTTTGAACGTTGCGTGGGTTCGGGTGCCTGTGTAACGTCCCTCTCGTTCGTCGGGTTTCGGCGAATGGTCTCTCCTGATGGTTGAGGTGATCAACCCCTTTTGGGGTACGATCTTCTTTTGCTTTCGTGGGCGGAGAGGTGCGAGGGGCGGTGCTGTCTTGGACATCGCTGGGAGGATCGTACGAGACGATAAGATCGAACTCGATCGCGTTTTGGATGATGGGGATATGAAAGAAGGAAGCGTAAAAATGAATGGTGTCTTTAAAGAGATCGAAACCAGTAACGGGATCTTGAGCACACAAAGCGAGACACCAAACTCTACCGGCCCATTTTGTTAATCGTAAAATAAACGCCGAAACAGCGCACTTCGTTTCTCTATCGTTCAGGTTGGTTTGATGTCGCATTCTTCTGCTCTCCTCTCTGCTGAGCCGACCATCGCTAAAACCGTTGATCATGATGCATCATGGGACCGTGTGCGTCGGCGGTTGCGCGCCGAACTGGGTGATGATGTTTTTTCAAGCTGGTTTGGTCGTCTCGAATTATCAGGCCTTGCCGGCGAAACAGCGCATTTGTCCGTGCCAACACGGTTCTTAAAAAGCTGGATCCAATCGCATTATATCGACCGCTTGCGCGCGCTGGTATTTGAAGAATTTATCGGCCTCTCCGAAGTAGTGATCGCGGTCCGTAGCGCCACTCAAAAGCCTGTACATAAGGCACAAAACGCGCAAACAACAGAAACAACCACGCGCGACCGTGTTCAGGTTGATCGTACACCGTCTGAGGCAACCACGCCTACCGAACGTGTCATAACAAGCGAGACCGACTCGCTCGGCGGAGCGCCACTTGATCGTCGTTTGACGTTCACAAATTTCCTGGTCGGTAAATCAAATCAGCTGGCCCATGCCGCAGCCGAGCGCGTGGCGGGCAATGGCATTGGTGAAGCACCGCTCTATAACCCGCTCTATATTC
Source organism: Alphaproteobacteria bacterium (assembly GCA_016870035.1). Taxonomy (GTDB): domain Bacteria; phylum Pseudomonadota; class Alphaproteobacteria; order Rhizobiales; family Beijerinckiaceae; genus CAIUPE01. Next base: position 12,566 of record VGCJ01000017.1, on the reverse strand, counting down.
ACGCGGGGGTTGGCCTCGGTAAGACGCATCTGCTTCATGCGATCGCGCATGAGACCATAGCGCAAGGCCGTCGCGTGATTTATCTCACCGCCGACCGTTTCATGTATGGTTTTGTTGCCGCTTTGAAAGCGCAAACCGCGCTCAATTTCAAAGAGCGTTTGAGAGGCATTGATCTTCTTGTCATCGACGATGTTCAATTCCTGCAAGGCAAATCGATCCAACAAGAATTCTGCCACACATTAAACGCGCTGATTGATTCAGGTCGCCAGATCGTTATTGCAGCGGATCGTCCACCTTCAGATCTTGAAAGCCTTGATGAGCGTGTGAAGTCACGTCTCGCGGGTGGCCTTGTTGTTGAAATGGGTCCGCTTGATGAAAATCTTCGCATCCGCATTATTGAGGCGCGCATCGCAAGCGCTCGTCAGCACCAGCCAAATTTCGATGTGAATGCGAATGTGATCGCCTATGTCGCAAAATCAATCGTTTCCAACGGTCGCGATCTTGATGGCGCGGTCAATCGCTTGCTCGCCCATTCGACTTTGACGGGCGGCGCCTTGACTGTGGAAGCGGCCGAAGCTGCCATCCGCGATCTCATCCGCGCCCGCGAGCCTAGAAAAGTCAAAATCGAAGACATCCAGAAACTGGTGGCAACCCATTTCAACGTAAGCCGCGCGGATATTCTTTCCTCGCGCCGCTCGGCAGGCGTGGTGAAGCCCCGCCAGATCGCGATGTATCTCGCAAAGGTTTTGACTTTGCGGTCGCTTCCGGAAATTGGCCGTCGTTTTGGTGGTCGTGACCATACGACGGTGCTTCATGCCGTCCGGAAGATCGAAGGCGCAGTGGCGGCTGATAATTGCTTCCGCGACGATGTCGAGCTTTTGAAGCGGATGCTGCAGGACTAAGTACCGTTTTGGGCGCAAAATTCGGGGAATTCTGTGGACCAGAGGATGAAAACGGGCGCCCTCTTGCCGGTTTGTCTTGCATAACCGCGGCCCGATCTGGCACTTTCGAAGACCCGTCAAATCCGTCGGGGCTCACTCTTCCTGAAATCGGCTAGGTCGGCTATGAAAGTCACTGTCGAAAAAGCAGCGCTCCTCAAGTCTTTGGGTCATGTTCACCGCGTGGTTGAAAGGCGGAACACGATTCCGATCCTCTCCAATATTCTGCTCAAAGCAGCGGATGGCAGCCTACATCTCAAGGCCACCGATCTTGATCTTGAAGTCACCGAACGGTTTCCCGCTGACATCGGAACGCCCGGCGCGACGACAGTGCCCGCCTATATGTTCTATGAAATCGTCCGCAAATTACCGGATGGCGCGCAAGTCTCGCTCGATAATTCAGGCGATGCGACACAAATAATCATTCGCGCGGGCCGTTCGCGCTTCACATTGCAGACTTTGCCTGACAGCGATTTCCCGGATCTGGCCGCGGGAACGCTTGATCACAAATTCAGCCTGCCGGCCGCTGAATTGCGTCGCCTGATTGAAAAGACACAATTCGCGATTTCAACCGAAGAAACGCGCTACTATCTCAACGGGATTTATTTTCACACGATCGATGTAATGGGCCACACAATGTTGCGTGCCGTCGCAACCGATGGTCATCGTCTCGCGCGCGTTGAAGCGGATGCTCCGCAAGGCTCAGCGGGCATGCCCGGCATCATCGTGCCGCGCAAGGCCGTCAATGAAATCTTGAAGCTGGTTGAAGCCGATGGCGACGATGTGATGATCGAAGTCTCGGCGGCAAAAATTCGCCTCACGCTTGGTGAGGTGGTTTTGACGACGAAATTAATTGACGGAACCTTTCCTGATTATCAACGCGTTATTCCGACCGCGAATGATAAATTGCTCACTGTTGAAAAAGCAGATTTCATGGCAGCAGTTGATCGCGTCTCGACGATTTCATCGGAACGCACGCGCGCCGTGAAATTGGCAGTCAATGACGGCAAGCTCACTTTGTCGGTGACCAATCCGGAATCAGGATCGGCCGTTGAAGAAATCGAAGTCGATTATGATCAAGCGGGACTCGAGATTGGCTTTAATGCACGCTATCTTCTCGACATCGCCGCTGAACTTGATGGCGACACGGCGTTAATCAAACTGGCTGATTCAGGCTCGCCCACTTTGATTCAGGATCGCGTAGGCGCAAGCGCGCTTTATGTCCTGATGCCGATGCGCGTGTGATAGATATAGACTCTCGACGCGCGTCTTCGTCCTATCGAACACCGCGCGTCACTCGTCTTCTCTTGCAAGAGTTTCGCTCCTATTCATCACTCGATCTTTCGATTGAGGGATTGCTGATTGTTTTTGTCGGCGATAATGGCGCAGGCAAAACAAATCTTCTTGAAGCGCTTTCGCTTTTCACACCGGGGCGCGGTTTGCGTCGCGCTGATCTTGAAGAAATGGCGCGCGAACAAGGGCCTGGATCTTTTGCGGTGTCCCTGACACTTCAGGATAGTGAGGATCTCTGGCGTTTGGGCACAGGCCTTGAAATCCTTGACGAAGATAACTCGTCACAAAGACGCTATCGCATCAATGGCGCAAGTGTTGGATCAGCGCATCATTTTACCGATCATCTTCGCCTCGTTTGGTTGACGCCCGCCTTTGACGGATTGTTTACAGGACCCGCCGGTGATCGCCGTCGTTTTCTTGATCGATTGGTTCTTGCACTTGATCCCGCTCATACAAACCGTGTCTCTGGGTTAGAGCGCGCCTTAAGAACACGAAACAAATTGCTCGAAGAACCTTCACCCGATCCGCTATGGCTTGATGCGATCGAACGCGAAGTGGCTGAAACGGGAATTGCCGTTGCTGCTGCGCGGCAAGAAGCGATCGGACGGCTTTCAGGACTGATTCATTCGACGCGCGATGACACCTCGCCCTTTCCCTGGGCAGATATCCGACTTGAGGGCTGGGTTGAAACCGCTTTGATTGATCGTGCGGCTGTTGATGTTGAAGACGAGTTTCGTGCGCTTTTGAAAACACAAAGACCGCGCGATCGTGCAGCGGGTCGCGCGTTAGTCGGGCCACAAGCCTCCGATCTGATTGTCATTCATGGTCCGAAATCGGTTGCAGCAGAACGTGCTTCCACCGGCGAACAGAAAGCGCTTTTGATTGGACTCATTCTTGCTCATGCACGCCTTGTTGCGGATGTGAGCGGCATCGCGCCAATCATTCTTCTTGATGAGATTGCCGCGCATCTGGATCCGAAAAGACGCACCGCGCTTTTTGAAACTTTGGCGCAACTTGGTTCGCAAGTTTTTATGACTGGCGCCGACATCGCGTCTTTTTCCTTGATGCCAGAGACCACTCAGCGCTATGGGGTGTCGCAGGGGCAAGTTGTACTGATTTCATAACACTTTCGCAGTCTCTTATTTTTACTTTGACCTATTTTATCGCGGTGATCACGCCGGGACCGGGCTTGGCTGCAATCATCGCGCGCGCATTAGGCCGTGGCCTTTACGGCATGCCGTTCTTTGTCGCCGGATTCATCTTTGATGATCTAACTTTATTCATTGTCGCTGCCGCGGGTCTTGCCGCACTCGCTGAAGCCCACGCACCCATTTTCATTGTCGTTCGGTGGGGTGGTGCGGCCTATTTGATCTATCTCGCCTATGGATTATGGACCTCGCCGATCTCGACCGATTTGGGCGCCACTGATCCCTCAGAATCGGAATCACCATGGGCACTTTTTTTATCAACTTATTCTCTGACGATTAGCAATCCAAAAGCGATTCTGTTCTTTGCAGCTCTTTTGCCCGCGCTTCTTGATCTCACTGCTTTGAGTTTGAGCGATTACTTCATTCTCACGCTCACAATCGCAACGATGATCTCGACCGGTTTGATGATCTATGCGTCTGCGGCAAGTCGTGCGCGCGTTTTATTTACAAGCGAAAAAGCGCGCCGCTGGATCAATCGGGTTACCGGCACGATGTTGGCCATCGTCGCTGTTGTGATGGCTGCACTTTAAAAAAGGTCAAACCGCCGCGGCGTGGCGGTTTTGAACTTCCATCAAATGCGTATCGAAGACTGAAGCAACGCTGCGCATGGCCAGGCGTGCATGTGGGGGAATGATCACCTTCCACCCCTCGATCTGAACAAGGCTATCGCGGGTTAAAGACTGCAAGCGATCAAGATCTTCGAGAAAAATCGCCGGATCAACGCCGTGGTGATGGGCAACACTCTCAAGATCAACAATCATATCACACATCAGTTTTTCGATTGCGTCTCGACGAAGAAGATCATCGGCGCTGAGAACCAGTCCGCGATGGATAGGCAACCGCCCGTCATTGACGGCACTGGCCCAGGCATCAAGATCGCCTTCATTCTGTGCGTAACCCCAACCCGTCACGCTGATGGCGCTCGAATCAATGGCAATCAAAGTGCTCGCGTGATCAGTTTTATAACCTTAATTTCGCCTCAAACGATGGTCCTGCAAGGCTAAAGCCATTGGGTCATCGGCGTGAGCAAAATGATCAAGACCAATCGGCATATAATGTTTTTCAAGCTCATTGCGCGCGGCACTTGCAAGACTCATTCGCGCGCGTAGATCCGGCAGACCATGACGTTCAAGTGCCTTCTGATATTTTTCATCCATGGCACATGCGCATAACCAAAAAGCGCAACGCGTGTGGCGCCAAGTTTTACGGTCGCTTCTACGCTTTCAATAATCGTTTTTTGGTTTGATGCGGCAATCCATAAATCAGATCAAAATTGATCGGCATCACACCATTCTTGCGCAAATCATCAACCGTCTTTGCGACCATTTCGAATGGTTGAAACCGATGGATCGCTTTCTGGACAGCGGCGTCAAAATCCTGCACGCCGATTGAGGCGCGTGTTATACCTTCTTCATCATAAGCCTTCGCGCGCGACGCGGTGAAACCGCGTGGATCAATTTCGATTGAAATTCCTGCGCGATCAACAAAATCAAAATATTTTGTAATCGCCGCCATCACGCGACGAAAATCTTTCGGCGACAAAAGGCTTGGTGTGCCACCGCCAAAATGAAGATGCGATAAACGTCCACGACGGGGAAGTTTCTCAACCACGAGCGCGAGTTCAGCAAGCAAAGTCTCAAGATAAGGTGGAACCGGCGCATAGGTTTTCGTGATTGTCGTGTTGCATCCGCAATACCAACAAAGTTTCCAGCAAAACGGAATGTGAAGATAAAGCGAGAGAGGCTCTGAAAGGTCCTTTCGTTCGAGCCAGGAATTCACCGTCGCGGCGGTGACGCCATTATGAAAATGCGGCGCGGTCGGATAGCTCGTATAACGCGGCACACGCGCATCAAGTTGCGCGAGCCATTTGTAGTTGAAGGCAGACGGTTTCACCATGCCGCCACTTTGAGCCGCACAAAACACGTCAACCTTGATTTACATCAAGCACCCGCGCAGATCGGTTTTCGATTTTGGTTTTGTTCATCGCGAAAGATGAAAGGTGGTACAGCTACCCCGGCTCGAACGGGGGACCTCTAGATCCACAATCTAGCGCTCTAACCAACTGAGCTATAGCTGCTCTAAAACAAGGAAGCGGGCCGATGCACCCTTCTTCGGAGAGACGTCCTAAGCCCGCTTCACTCTCTTTTCAAGTGCCGGATGGCCACTCCCCCTTAATGAGAGGGGCGCTGAGCCTCAAGCGCATGGCTAAAAGCCTTTCGCACCGGTTCCGACGCCTTGGTCGCAACTGCCGTGGCCAGAGACGACAAATCCCGCGCTTCATCGAAATTGCGCTCGAACTGCTTGCGCAATTGGCTCGCTTGAAGATCGATGATCTCGGAAAGCGTCTTCACCCGCGTCATGGCGCGGAAATAGCTGAAAGCTGCATGGGCTTCGGCTTCTAGCGCGTCAGCAACGCGGGTCTGAATTTCCTTGAGGCCAGATTGGACAACATGACCGCTGGCTTCAAAGCCGCGCGCGAAAGACAAAGACGCCTCGTGCGAGCGGGCAAATGCGGAGCGAACCTGATCGAGCGATTGCTCGGCCACGCTGCGGATCGCATCGGCCGCCTCATGATGAACCGAAGCCAAAGCCTCACCGGCTTCCGCTTTGGCCTTTGCGCCCGGCCTACGCTTCACCCGTTCAGCTGGCACAACCGGCGTTGCAGACGTTTTTTTGGCAGCGACACCCGGCGCAACAGCCGTGCCTTCCGCCACTACATCAGAATGGACTTCGGAATCGGATGCCATGGTGACCTCCTCGATTGGATCAGGATTATTTACGCTGAGCGGCGTCTGTTGCAGCTTTACGCATCTCGGCAGCAGCCAATTCAACAGTCGCCTGAGCGCTTTCTGTAGCCTTACGAGCCGTTGACTGCATCGCCGAGCCAAATTCAGCCATTTGCGATTGAAGTGTCGCAAATTGGGACTTCACGAATTCGGTCTGGATATGGACGACGTCCTGCACGTCCTTGGCATGAACAAGAAGCTCGGCCAGATCGAAAGCCGCCGCGATGTTTTTCTCGGCATAGCCAATCGCCTTTTCTGCGAGATCGCGCAGATTGGCCCAGGCGTTGACAGTCTGGGAGTCAGCTGCCGAGACAGCTTTATGCGCTGCACCAAGAAACCCGTCGAAAGGCTTGCGGGCTTGATCAACGCTCTTTTCAGCGAAATCGCGCATTTCGGTCGGAATTTCATAAAATAGGATCGATTTTGACATGAAAAAACCTCAAAAACTGGGAAAAGATTAATCGAATCGCTTAAACACATAATCATTTATTTCGCAGTGCGATATAATGTTGCATTGCACAATCGTCAACTAGACGAGCGGTTAACTCTGTTTTCGATCTCTTCGACCTTAGAGGGAGAAAGGCTTGGACGCCCCGCCTCCCTTTCGGTAAAATTTGACGGAAACTTTAGGAATTTTCGGCATTTATCCTGAAAGTGCCTCCAAGGACCGTCTCTCGCTGATGACCGAGACCACCACCACAGGTTCAAATCCGTCGAAGTCGAAGGGCAGCGACGCATCTTCCCGTGTCCGCTTTGTCTGGACGAACGACCGCTCGGGCACAATCCGGTTGCTCACGGAAGACCCGCGTCTCGCGACGCTCAAAATCAGTCTGGAAGAAACGCCGTGGCCCGAAGGCAGCAAGGCCCGGCAGGCTCTCAATGCGCAAGCGACTTTCGTCAATGAGGCGCTGACACTCGAAAGTGCTGAGGGGCCACTCTCGATCATGCTGTCCGGGACGCCAATCAAGGGTGAAGGCGGGACATTCGAAGGTTTTCGGGGCTTCGGAATAATCGCGCTCGCCATAGTCAGGCCAAAAGACGCACCGATCGCTCAAACCAAATCACGCCCTGTTGATGCGGAGACCGCACCAGGCCTCACCGAGATTGAACGCCAAGCGTTCCGCGATATTGCCCGCGCTTTGGGTGAACGCCCGAGTCGATCAAGTCCCTCCACGTCCGTGGATATTCCAGTCATCGAAATGTTTGTACCGGCAACACAATTTGCAACGCATGCGGACGCTGCACCGACGCCTGAGCCCTTACTCGCAACACTCTTTGACCGCTTGCCGGTCGGCGTTTTGTTGAGCCGTGGTGCTGTTCCCATTCTGATGAATGAAACGCTGCTCACCTGGCTCGATTATGACTCGGTTGATGATTTCCACTCGAGCGGCGGAATCGAAACCATGTTTGGCGGTCGCCATCCCGCACGACGTTCACCGCATGATGATGGCGCGATGCTCATTCGTCGTCGAGATGGTGATACGATGGCGCTTTCAGTTCATCTTCAAACCATCGCTTGGGGCGATTTACCTGCAAGCCTCATGTTGTTTGAACGTCCACGTGATCCTGTTGAAGATGTAAACGAACAAAACCAAACCGACATTGTGAATGAGCGTGTCTCTTCGGATGAATTGTCGGCGATTCTTGAAACAGCTAGTGATGGCGTTGCCGTGCTTGATGGTGATGGTCGCATTCTGATGCTCAACCGCTCTGCCGAGGCGCTTTTCGGTTATGATACGGATGATGTCGAAGGCGAGAGTTTCATTGCGCTCTTGAATGAAGAGAGCCGTGAGCGCATCACGTCCTATCTCAAAACATTAAACGGTATTGGCGTTGAAAGTCTTTTAAATGATGGCCGCGAAGTGATTGCGGAAACGCGGCAAGGCGGCAAGATTCCGCTTTTCGTAACCATCGGAAAACTCAGCGACAATGCGCTTTCAAAATATTGCGTCTTCATGCGTGATATGACGGCGGTGAAACGTGCAGAACGTGATCTCACTGAAGCACGACGCGCCGCTGAACTGGCAAGCGCCCGTAAATCCGATTTTCTCGCGCGTATCAGTCATGAAATTCGTACGCCGCTTTCTGCAATTATCGGCTTTGCTGAAATCATGCAGGAAGAGCGCTTTGGTCCTTTGGGAAACAAAAAATACAAAGACTATCTCAAAGATATTTTGACATCCGGTTCTTATGTGATTGATCTCGTCAATAATCTGCTTGATCTTTCAAAAATTGAAGCCGGACGCGCTGAGCTTGATTTTCAAGATGTCGATGTGAATGGTATACTTGTTGACGCGTCATCCTTGTTGCAAAAAGAAGCGCGTCGCGCGCGTGTCATTTTGCGGATGAGTCTTGATATAAATTTGCCTGGCCTGATGGCCGATAAACGAGCGCTCCATCAGATCATTCTCAATCTCATGTCGAACGCGATCAAATTCACGCCCGAAGGCGGACAAGTGATTGTTTCAACCACCCGAACGCCGGATGGTGATGTCGTGATCCGCGTCAAGGATACGGGCATCGGGATGACCGATCAGGAAATAACGACCGCGCTTGAGCCCTTCCGGGAATTATCGACCAGCCGCAAATCCGGCGGAACCGGCCTCGGCTTGCCGCTGACCAAAGCATTGGTTGAGGCCAATCGGGCGAGCTTCTCGATCAAAAGCGCCCGCAATGCCGGAACGCTCGTCGAAATCACCTTTCCGCCAACGCGCGTTCTGGCCTCCTGATCGCAAAAACAACGATCATGCCTGATGCGGCTGAAACGCACTTGCAAATCTGAAAAAAACTTTCAAAACATGGGAAGCGTCTTTTTCAAGGTATCACTCCTATGGGCATCGCCTTTCCGCTTCCCGATGAAGCCATTCTTGCACGCCGCGAGGCGATCATTGAAGGCTTGGCCGCTTTGGTGCCGCCTGCCTCTTTGATTATCTCAGAGGATGAAAGACGCGCTTTTGAGACTGATGCGCTCACCGCCTATCGCAAGATGCCGCTCGCAGTCGTTCTGCCGACGACGACCGAACAGGTCGCCGCCGTTATGCGCTATTGCCACCAAAATGGCGTGAAGATCGTTCCGCGCGGTGCGGGCACATCACTCGCGGGCGGTGCCATTCCACAAGAAGACGCGATCATCGTCGGCATTGGTAAAATGGCCAAGATTCTCGACGTGAATTTTTCCGATCGCACAATGCGCGTGCAAGCAGGCATCACCAATCTCGGTATTTCGAATGCGGTGGCAGCAGATAGGTTTTTCTATGCACCTGATCCGTCATCACAACTCGCCTGCACGATTGCTGGCAATATCGGCATGAATTCGGGCGGTGCACATTGCTTGAAATATGGTGTGACCACCAACAATATTCTCGGCGTGCGCATGGTGATGATTGATGGCACCATTGTCGATATCGGTTCCGACGCGCTTGATGCGCCGGGCCTTGATCTTTTAGGGCTCATTATCGGCTCTGAAGGACAACTCGGCATTGTAACCGAAGCCACAGTGCGAATTTTACGGCAGGCCGAAGGCGCGCGTCCGGTACTTTTCGGTTTTGAAACGAGCGAAGCCGCAGGCGCATGTGTGGCTGCAATTATCGGTGCAGGAATCATTCCGGTGGCGATGGAATTCATGGATAAGCCTGCCATTGAAATTTGCGAAGCCTTTGCTCATGCCGGTTATCCGCTTGATGTTGAGGCGCTGCTGATCATCGAAGTTGAAGGCTCGGACGCGGAAATGGATGCAATGCTCAAACGCATCATCGCGATTGCCGAGCACCATCACGTGAAGACGATTCGTGAATCCAAATCCGCGATGGAAACAGCCGCGATCTGGAAAGGTCGTAAATCCGCTTTTGGCGCGACGGGACGCGTTGCGGATTATATTTGTATGGATGGTACGATTCCGACCGGCCAACTCCCTTATGTTCTGCGTCGCATTGATGAGATCGTAAAATCTTACGGCTTGCGCGTAGCCAATGTATTTCATGCGGGCGACGGAAATCTTCATCCTTTGATCCTTTATAATTGCAACGACCCGATTGAAGCGGCAAAAGCTGAAGATGCTGGCAATGATATCTTAAAGCTCTGCGTCGAGGTGGGTGGCTGTTTGACGGGCGAACATGGTGTCGGCATTGAGAAGCGCGATCTGATGACTAAACAATTCACGAGTGCCGACCTTAATCAACAAATGCGCGTGCGTGCCGCTTTTGATACGCAATGGCTTCTCAATCCCGCAAAAGTATTTCCGCTTGAAGGGCGCATCGCCTCATGAGTGAAGCGCATTCTCTTTTCGTTGAAGACGACTTTATCGCAACCATTCGCAACGCCTCACGCAATGGCACGACATTGCGGCTCGTCGGCGGCGGAACGAAATCGAACATCAGTCAACCGGTGACCGCACTTTCGACGCTTTCAACAAAATCCTTACAAGGCATCACGCTCTATGAACCCGCCGAAATGGTGATTGGAGCGCGCGCTGGAACGCCTTTAAAAGAAATCTATGGTCGGCTTGATGAAAAAAACCAGGTGCTGCCTTTCGAACCGCCGGATTACCGCGCTTTACTTGGCTCATCGGGTGAACCGACAATTGGTGGCCTTGCCGCAACAAATCTTTCCGGCCCACGACGCATTCAAGCGGGCGCGTGTCGAGACAGTTTGATCGGCATCCGCTTTATTAATGGTGAAGGTGAATTGATCAAATCCGGCGGGCGGGTGATGAAAAATGTCACAGGCCTTGATCTCGTAAAACTTTTTGCAGGTTCATGGGGTACGCTGGGTTTAATCACAGAGGCCACTTTCAAAGTTTTACCCAAGCCGCAAACCACTCAGACTTTGATGCTGCATGGTCTTGATGACGCGCGCGCGGTAGCAGCGATGTCGAAGGCACTCGGCTCTCCTTTCGATGTGACAGGGGCTGCGCATCTACCCGCGGGATTGGAACGCGTGGCGACAACGCTCATTCGCCTTGAAGGTTTTACCGAGTCTGTTGCTTATCGTTCAGAAAAATTATCGCATGATCTTTCTTCTTTCAGTCGCGTCGAGCAGCTCGATCAAAATGCATCAGAAGGTTTGTGGCGACGCATCCGAGATGTGAGTGATTTTGTTGAACAGCAAAATGATGTTGTTTGGAAGATATCATTGGCGCCTTCAAAGACACCCTCTTTCTTAAATATGCTTCGTTCGAATGGTCTTCCATTCCGCTCGCTTCTTGATTGGGGTGGCGGTCTGATTTGGATTCAAACAAAGAGCGAAAGCGATGGCGGCGCGACGCTCATTCGAAATGCGCTCAAAGATACAGGCGGTCACGCGACTTTATTCCGTGCGCCTTCCGCATTGCGCGCGGCAGTAGATGTGTTTGAACCTTTGTCTCCGGCCCTTGCCGCACTCTCTGAACGTATTCGCCTTGCTCATGATCCCAAACGGATCTTTAATCCGGGCCTGATGGTCCGCGGGTAGACGATATCATCATGCAAACATCATTCAAACCCGAAGCGCTTCAATTGCCTGCGATGCAGGCCTCGGAAAAAATCTTACGAACCTGCGTTCATTGCGGATTCTGCACGGCGACATGCCCCACCTATTTATTGCTCGGCGATGAACTCGATTCCCCACGCGGTCGTATCTATATGATCAAAGATATGCTCGAACGCGGGCGTCCGGTGACGAAAGATGTCGTCACTCATATTGATCGCTGCCTCTCATGCCTTTCTTGCATGACAACATGTCCGTCCGGCGTTCATTATATGCATCTCATTGATCATGCGCGTGCGCATATTGAGGCGACATATTCGCGCCCAGTTGGTGATCGCATGATCCGTGCGGTGTTGGCCTTTGTGTTACCTTATCCGACGCGTTTTCGTTTTGCGCTTTTTGGTGCCCGCTTTGCCAAGGTGATTGCTCCCCTTATTCGTGCGCTCCCGTCAATTGGCAAGAAGCTTGGCGCGATGATTGATCTTGCACCACTGACTCTCCCGGCACGTTCGCGTCATGAATCATCTAGAATCATACCGACAGAGGCGTCGCGTCGTGGACGCATTGCTTTACTTGGCGGTTGCGCGCAGACGGTTCTTGATCCGGGCATCAATGATGCCACCATTCGCCTTCTAACCCGAATGGGTTTTGATGTCGTGAGGGCGAAGGGCGAAGGATGTTGCGGCGCGCTTGTCCATCACATGGGGCGCAATGAAGAAAGCCATCACTTTGCAAAGGCAAATATCGATGCATGGATGAAAGAAATCGAAGGTGATGGTCTTGATGCGATTGCGATCACGACATCGGGGTGCGGCACGACGATCAAAGATTACGGCTTCATGTTCCGCCACGATCTGGCCTATACGGAAAAAGCGGCG
>VGCJ01000016.1 GCA_016870035.1 Alphaproteobacteria bacterium | reverse complement strand
ACCAGTGTTGCCGCAAGCATGATTGGCAGAAGCGCTATGGCCAGAGTAAAATTGAAAATGCCAACAATGATTAAAATTCGCACACACATGACAGCGCCTGCGAGTGCAATAGCGCCTGTCATCACAGGGCGGTCGCTTACGTGAATTTTGGTAAGCCTTGCGAAATTCGATGTCGCTGCCGTTGAAGAAACAAGGCCGCCTGTAAGTGCGGCGATCAAAATGCCGCGTCTTTCGCCAAAGATACGAATGCCGATATAACCGATAAAAGAAATTGCGCAGACAAAGATTGCGAGCTCCCAAATGCGTGCGGGATTCAGTGTCTCCCACGGATCGATGGTGCGATCAGGCAAAAGCGGCAGCAGTAAAAAACTCATCATCACCAAAATGAGCACTGCGCGCAATTCGAACCAATCAAGCCGTTTTAAGAATCCATGCAATGTGCATTTTAAAAAAAGTAGCACAACTGTTGCTGTGGCGACGGCTGCCGCCAAGCCGGGTTCGCCGATCACGGAAAGGGCACCTAAGAGAAACGCCATCAATCCGGCAATCGCGCCTGTCGCGCTGAAATTTTTCTAGTCGTGTGCTTCAAGCCAATGAAACATGAGACTCATGCCCGCAAAGCCGAGAAAGGCAAAGCCGATGACGAGAGGTGTCGTTTGCAAGCCGATCAAAGCCGCAATACCGCCAAGCAAACCGGAAATCGCATGGGTACGAAAGCCGGCGGCACGCTCGCCCTCACGCTCATCGCGCGCGCTCCATCCTCGTTCAAGCCCGATCAAAAGACCAATATTGAGTGCCACGGCGAGGCGGGTGAGTGGTTGTTCGGGAGAGAGGAAGGTTTCAAAATTTGACATGAGCCGAGTGTCAACGCGTCTTATGCATAAGGTCAATACGTTATGTACCCTTCCGGATCGCGGATCGCTCCTGTAAGGAGCGCAATATGATCAATTCTCTCTCGCGCGAAACACTGGGTCTTATTCTTGGCACCATTGGTGTCATCATTTTTGGCGACACACTGCCAATGACGCGGATTGCTGTGCAATCGCTTGATCCATGGTTTGTGACGAGCGGTCGCGCCGCACTTGCGGGTTTTGTCGCGGTTCTTGTGTTGAGCGTATTGAGACGTCCCTGGCCGCGTCGGGATGAAGTGATCCCGTTTGCTATCGGAGCTTTTTTCACGATCATCGGATTTCCTGTGTGCACCGGCTTTGCCATGCAGCTGGTGCCCGCTTCGCATGGCGGAGTGGTGCTCGGAATCTTGCCTTTGGTCGTCGCGCTCTTCGGCGCCTTGTCGTCTGGCGACCGGCCGTCTCTCGGTTTTTGGGTGTCGGCCGTCGTCGGCGCGGCGCTCGTGATTGGGTTTTCCTTGCGCGATGAAGCCGGCCAATTGTGACTCGGTGATCTTCTGTTGCTGGGTGCGGTTATAAGCGCGGCCGCGGGTTATACGGCGTTTAATCGGGTTTCGCGGGGGCGGGCCGGCTGGGAGGTTGTCTCCAGGGCCGTCGTCATCGGGCTACCCTTTACGCTGCCGATTGCACTCCTGACCGCGCCGTCTGACCCATTCTCAGTGCCGGTGACCCATTGGGGCGCATTCATCTATCTGGGGTTGATGAGCCAATATATCGGCTTTTTCTTCTGGAATTCGGGCTTGGCCTTTGACGGGCAGGCGCGTGTGAGCCAGACGCAACTCCTCCAAGCCTTTGTGACTTTGGCAACTGCTACTCTCTTTAACGGTGAGGTGATCGATCTCTGGACGTGGTTTTTTGCCGTGGCGGTGGTTGGAACGGTGCTGATCGGCCGCTAAACCCGAATTATTCGGGGAGAACCGCGGCCATCTTAAAATTCGGCTTGCACTTCTTATTTTGATGACATAAAGATATGTTTATGTCTTTCTAAAAAATGGCGTAGGTCAATCCATGGTACCGCAGACACTCTCACTTCCGATGACGCTTGAAGCGCTTGTGGGCGCGTTGCGGGCGGCTGGTGAAGATACACGGATCCGGATTTTGGCGCTTCTCGCCGAGGGTGAGCTCACCGTATCAGATCTTACCGACATTCTTGGCCAATCTCAGCCGCGTGTCTCGCGTCATCTCAAATTGATGGTCGAGGCGGGTCTCATTCAACGCAGTCGCGAAGGGGCCTGGGCCTTTTTCAGTGTCGCTGATCGCGATCCGGCGGGCGGCCTTGTGCGCGCACTTGTTCAACGCATCGATGCAAGCGATGCCGTGTTGCGGGGTGATCGTGATCGCTTGCGCGCTGTTCGTGCAAACCGTGCTGAAGCGGCGGCTGCTTATTTTTCGAAACATGCTGATGAATGGGACAAGATCCGCTCGCTCCATGCGCCCGATGCGGTGGTTGAAGAAGCCTTGCGCGCGGCCATTGGTGAGGCTCCTTTCGGCGCGTTGCTTGATTTGGGAACAGGCACGGGCCGCATGATTTCGCTTTTTGGTTCGCAAGCGCGGCGTCGCGTCGGCGTTGACGGAAGCCATGCGATGTTGGCGGTTGCGCGCGCTAATCTTGAACGCGAAGGATTGCGCCCTGTCGAATTGCGTCAAGGTGATATTTATGCGTTGCCCGTTGAGCGTGATGCGTTCGATCTCGTGATACTTCATCAAGTCTTACATTTTCTCGATGATCCGGCGCGTGCCATTCGTGAAGCGGCGCAAGCTTTGGCTCCGAGCGGGCGCATGTTGATCGTTGATTTCGCGCCACATGATCTTGAATTTTTGCGTGAAACACAGGCGCATCGGCGTCTTGGTTTTTCGGTAGCACAAATTGATGGTTGGCTTGCTGAAGCCGGTTTGCGTGGGGAACGTCGTCGTGACATCGCACCGCCTGTGAAGGGTGGAGCGCAGCTCACCGTTTCTATTGTTGTTGCTCGTGATCCTCGTCCGAAAAAATCGAAAGAGGAGACTCTTTCATGATCTCGACCGTTTCTGCCCGCGTCAGTCGCGATGTTACACCAAAAGAAATTCGCGCCTCTTTCGAATTTTTTCCGCCGAAATCGCCGGAAGCGGATCAGGCTTTATGGAGCACCATTCGCCGGATCGAGCCGCTTGATCCTGCTTTTGTTTCTGTCACCTATGGTGCGGGTGGCACAACGCGTGAACGCACATTAGACACAGTTACGCGCCTCTGCCGTGAAACGACATTGAAGCCGGCTGCGCATTTCACCTGTGTAGGAGCGTCAAAGTCAGATATTGATTCAACGCTTGAGACCTTCATCGCGGCGGGTGTTCGCCACATCGTCGCGTTGCGTGGTGATCCGCAAGGCGGCATTGGTACAAATTATGAGCCTCACCCTGATGGTTATGCGCAAACATCTGATCTCGTTGCCGCCATTTGTTCAAAAGGCGATATCGAGGTGTCGGTGTCGGCCTATCCGGAGAAACATCCCGAAAGCGCGACATTCGATTCGGATCTCGACGCGTTGAAAGCCAAGATCGATGCGGGCGCGACTCGCGCCATCACGCAATTCTTTTTCGATAATGATGTTTATTTTCGCTATCTTAATAAAGTGCGCGCGAAGGGCATCACGATTCCGATTGTGCCTGGAATTTTGCCGGTCGAGAATTTTTTACAAACCGCGCAATTCGCGGCGAAAGCGGGCGCAAGCATTCCTGCTTGGTTTGCGAGGCGCTTTGACGGGCTCGAGCAAGATCGTGAAACGCGCCGACTTGTGGCGGCAGCGGTTGCGGCAGAACAAGTTTTCGGTCTTCTTGATCAAGGCGTCGCCGATTTTCATTTTTATACGATGAATCGCGCTGATCTCGCTTATGCCATCGCACATTTGTTGGGATTGCGGCCAGCATCATTGTCGCGCGCGGCATGATCTTATTCGCACTTCTCCGAATGGGCAGCGCTAACCAGTCTTAATAGTCTTGACGATCCCATTCAAACGGATTGTCGAAGATGATTTCGCTCGTTGATATTTGTGGTATGTGCGGCCTAGAGCTTGCGGAAATCGAAGCCATCGCCGAACATGAACATGTGCCTGAAGTTGCCGCTGCTGCATTGGCCTCCTATCTTCTTCACTGCAATCACGGCGCCGATTATGTGCGTGATATGATCATTGATGAAATTCACACAGTCCTTGAGCAGGGCCGTAAGGCTCATGCGGGCGAGCTTGTGATGGCGCATCGACATTTTTGTGAAACGCATCCTGAACTCTATCAAAATTGAATCAGAAAATATAATTTCATCATAACTAACAAATTATTTATACTACGGCTCAGTTACAGTTTTAAGATGCATGTAGGTTGAAATAATTTCATTTTTCTTTGAAATCAATCATATTTCCTTACGTTATTTTACGACTTGCTGAGAATTAAATTCCGCTATGTCTTAATTGCGCCATAGTTTAAAGGCGAAGAGGGATCATGAAGAAACATCATTCATCATGCTATCTCCCGAATGCGATGGCTTCGGTTAATAGTGCGGTTCACATCTGTGAATCTTTCGGATCACGTGTTGAGCAAGAGATCGTTTTTAGCACACATAATCCATTCCCCCTCAACAGATTGAGCGATTTGCCTCTTCGCGTTGGCGCGTAATGCGTAAATCGGAGAGGCTTCCTGCCTCTCAACTGAACGGAGCGATGTCATGCGCCTGCCGTATTCTGTTTTGCGTTTTTGTTCGATTGTATCTTCAGTGTTATTCATCGTTGGAACATCGGCGAAGGCGGATGCGCCACCAGAGAGATTGTCTGCACTTGCAGAAAAAATATGCACAGACCCATGGCCTACCTTCTGCGATTGTCCATGCGGTTATTGCCGTTGAAAGCGGGTGGCGTCGCGAATCCAAAAACGACACTCAATCGGCTTAATGCAAATTACGCCCTCAACCGCGCGATCATTGGGATATCGAGGCACCACGGAAGGTCTCTATGATCCCGAAACAAACATCAAATTTGGTGTGCATTATCTCGCTTTGGCTTTTGAGCGTGCGGGCGGTGATCTTTGTGGAACGTAAGCCGTTATCAAAGCGGCATTGATGCGCAAAAGATCAACGCGGCCAATCGCGCCTATTGCGCGCGCTAAAGATTTCATGGCCACCTATGAAGGCGCGATCAACTAAGCAGTGCCTTGCCAGCGCGGTGATGAATGACTATGTCAACATTTCGTGCCAGTCGGTTGGATGGCCGCCGGTCCTTTGGGGCCGGAGGAAAGTCCGGGCTCCACGGAGAAACGGTGCCGGTTAATGGCCGGCGGGGGCGACCCCAGGGAAAGTGCCACAGAAAGCGATACCGCCTTCGGTTTTCGGACCGGAGGTAAGGGTGAAAAGGTGCGGTAAGAGCGCACCGCGCGGCCAGTAACGGGCGCGGCAGGGAAAACCCCACCGGGAGCAAGACCAAATAGGAGTGACGAGGGGCCTTCGGGCTCCTGAGGCGGCTCCGGCCTCTGTCATTCGGGTAGGTTGCTTGAGGCGGCAGGAGACTGTCGTCCCAGAGGAATGGCCGTCTAATCCGAAGCGATCCGGAGGGACAGAACCCGGCTTACAGACCGACTGGCACGAATATCTCTTAAATCTGTAGTCAGGGGCGCGGAATCTGCTGCTTTTGCGGGTGCTTTACCGCAATCTCAACCAATTTTTAACCATGCTCGCTTCAGTATCAGCCCTTGAGCCTTAATTTCGTGTCCGCTGTCGTTTCGCGTGCCCTTATGCCGAGTTTTCCCGCCCTCTCCGATGCCGTGCGGAACGGTGCTTCGCGCCATCGCCCGGTCATGCTTGCGGAGGTTTTGGCGGAGCTTGCGCTTCAATCGGGGGATCGCGTGATTGATGGCACTTTTGGCGCGGGCGGCTATAGCGCGGCCATTTTGAATGCGGTTCCCGATATTCATGTTATGGCGATTGACCGTGATCCCAACGCTATTCGCGATGGCGCAGCACTTGTCGATGCCGCTGAAGGCCGTTTGAAATTGGTGGAAGGGCGCTTTGGGGATATCGCCTCACTCGCTGAAGCGCATGGATTTAAACCGGCTGATGCGATCGTACTCGATATTGGCGTATCCTCTATGCAGCTTGATGATGCAGCGCGTGGCTTTTCTTTTCGTTTTGATGGCCCTCTCGATATGCGCATGGAGCAAGAGGGACCCAGCGCTGCGGAGCTCGTCAACACAATGGATGAGACAGCGCTTGCTGATCTCATTTATACCTATGGTGAAGAGCGACGCTCCCGCGCGGTGGCGCGTGCGATTGTGGCCATGAGACGCGAAACGCCTTTTGAAACGACCAAACAACTCACGGATCTTGTTGCGCGTGTTGTGCATATGCCACGCGATGCTATTCATCCGGCGACCCGAACATTTCAGGCGCTGCGTATTGCGGTCAATGATGAGCTTGGTGAACTTGAACGTGCATTGGATGCGGCGGAGGAGATTCTTGACGAAGGTGGGCGTTTGGCTGTTGTGACGTTTCATTCGCTTGAAGATCGCATTGTGAAACGGTTCATAGCGGAACGTGCGGGTGATACGCCTGATCCTTCTCGTCACATGCCGATGGGCGCGCGTCCTGCGGCTACATTCGAAACACTTCAACGTAAACCGATTGATCCTTCGGCAGAAGAAATTGCCGAAAATCCTCGTGCGCGTTCTGCTCGCTTACGTGTTGCGCGGCGCACGGCCGCGCCTGCGCGTGTCGCGTCACCAAAGGGGAGACGCTGATATGCCCCGTATATTTCACGCGCTGGCAATCGCAATTCTCATCGGCTCTGCGGTATACGTTTATAAAATCAAATATGATACGATGGATTTGCGCGCCGATGTCGCGCGGCTTGAAAAGCAGATTGTGCATGAGCGCGATTTGATCGCACTTCTCAAAGCCGAGTGGCAAAAGCTCAATGGACCAGAGCGCATTCAGATGCTCTCTGATGCGCATCTTGATCTCGTACCCATGCGCGCAAGTCAAATCATCCGCTGGCAAGATGTTCCAGATCGCTTACCGGAAACAGATTCAATTGCCGATAAGCTCGGAACGCTTGGACTTTCTGATCATGCTGCGACACCAAAAACGCCCGAGATCACGAGCAGCGCAAAGAAAAAGGAATAGAGTGATATGACGCGCTCTTTTCCCCCTGATGACCCGCTTCATTTGAGTGCTACGCGACCGGCGCGTGCGGAGAAAAAGTCGCGTCCTTCGTGGCCTGTTCGTATATGGCGCGCACTTTTCAGCATGCGCATCGATAAAAGCCGTCCGCGTCTTGTGATTGTGGTGCTCGGATTTCTTGCAATTTTTGGAGCCATCTCATTTAAGCTCGTGCATTATGCCAATCAGCCTGAAGACACGGCACAACATAGCTTTCCGGTGACTGAAATTGCGAAAGCGCGTCCGGATATCATTGATCGCAACGGCGTTGTGCTCGCAACCGATATTAAAACCGTTTCACTTTTTGCTGAACCGAAACGCATCATTGATAAAGATGAAGCGGTTGAGTTGATCACCGCGGTTTTACCGGATGTGAATGCGCGTGAATTGCGTGAAAAACTCGCATCAAAAAAAGGCTTTGTGTGGATTAAGCGTGAAATCACACCGAAGGAACGTGAAGAGATCTATCGCTTGGGATTGCCAGGCATCGGGTTCCAACCCGAAAGCAAGCGTATTTATCCAAATGGGACAACGGCCGCACATATTCTGGGCTATTCAAGCATCGACAATACAGGCATCGCGGGTATTGAAAAATATATCGATGGACAAGGGCTCGCAGCACTTGCCAGTGCCGGTCTCGCATCCGATGCCACCAAACTTACGCCTGTAAATTTATCAATTGATATCCGCGTGCAGCACGCGTTGCGCGACGAATTGCTAAAAGGCATTGAGCATTATAAGGCCAAAGCCGGCGGTGGGATGGTCATTGATGTGACTACCGGTGAAGTGATTGCTTTGGCGTCACTTCCCGATTTTGATCTGAATAATCCGAAAGACGCGCTTGATCCGGAAAAGATCAATCGCATTGTGGTCGGCACTTATGAAATGGGTTCGACCTTCAAAGCGCTCACGACCGCAATGGCGCTTGATTCCGGAAAAATCAACATCAATTCAACGCTCGATGCGCGATCCGGATTGAGTTATGGCAAATATACAATCGGTGATTTTCATCCGACGCATCGTATTTTGACTGTGCCGGAAGTGTTTATTCATTCATCCAATATCGGCACAGCAAGAATGGCTTTGGCGGTCGGTGTCGATGGGCATCGCGCATTTTTGAAAAAGATGGGCCAGCTCGACCGGTTACAAACCGAATTGCCTGAAAGCGCTGAGCCACAAGTCCAAAAATACTGGAATGAATTGACGACCGTGACCGTTGCTTATGGTCATGGTCTTGCTGTTGCGCCCATTCAAGCGGTGATGGCGGTGTCTGCGCTTGTGAATGGCGGGCACTTGTTCCCACCAACATTCTTGCCTCGTACTGAGGAAGAAGCGATGGCGATGTCGAAAACCGTCATCAAACCCGAAACAAGCGAAGCGATGCGTTACATTATGCGGCTAAACGCTTCGCATAAATTAGGCACCGCAAGCAAAGCCAATATTGAAGGTTATTTTGTTGGTGGCAAAACTGGCACGGCCGATAAATCTTTCCATGGTCAATATGATGGGAAGCGCGTGCTCACAACCTTTATGGGCATCGCACCGGCTGATAAACCGCGTTATCTCTTCACGGTTATCCTTGATGAGCCGCAGGCTGTCGACGGCACTTATGGTTTCCAGACAGCCGGATGGAATGCGGGGCCCGTGACAGGCAATATCATCGAACGTGTTGCGCCTTTTCTTGATCTTCCCAAAAAATTTGATCCACGGGCTCAGCCTTTCCCGACCATGGTCAAATTAGGTGCGTGGGGGACGAAGTGAAACTTCGCGTGCTGATCGATCATGTTCCTTCTCCGCATCATGATGTGGAGATTGAGGGTCTCTCGTCAGACAGTCGCTTGATCAAAGATCATTTTGCTTTTTTTGCGCTCGCCGGGTCTAAGGCGCGTGGTGGCCATTTTATCAAAGATGCGATCCAGCGCGGTGCGTCCGTGGTCATTGGTGAAGAAACCTCGCCACAGGAGTTACCAAAAGAGATTATTTATCTTTATGTCGATGATGCGCGTTTATCTTTGGCGCGCGCTGTATCGCGCTTTTATCCGCGTCAACCTGATACGATTGTCGCCGTTACAGGAACAGCGGGCAAAAGTTCGGTCGCTGATTTTACGCGCCAGATTTTCTCAAAAAATGGTCATCGCGCGGCAAGTCTTGGTACAATAGGGATTACACGCGAAGACCGTATCGATTATGGTGCACTGACAACGCCTGACCCTGTTTCTCTACATGAAACACTGCAAGCGCTTCACGATGAAGGCATTACGCATCTGGCGATGGAATCCTCTTCTCATGGGCTTGATCAGAAAAGGCTTGATGGCGTGCGCTTAACAGCAGCGGCATTCACCAATCTCGGTCATGATCATCTTGATTATCATGGAACACGTGAAGCCTATCTTCAGGCCAAATTGCGCTTGTTTGATCCTCTATTGCCCAAGGGTGCGCCAGCCGTCATCAATGCGGATTGTGATGATGCAGCAACCATTATTGAAAAAGCACGCCATCGCGGGTTAGACATCGTCTCTGTCGGGCGCGCGGGGCAGACGATTACGTTGAGTGTGGCACGACGCGAAGGCTTTGATCAAATCATTTCACTTCGTCATGAGGGGTGCAGTTATGAAGTTAATTTGCCTCTTGTTGGTGAATTTCAAATTTCGAATGCGCTTGTTGCTGCCGGGCTTGCGCTTTCAACCGGTCTGAAAGCAGACGCTGTTTTTGATGCGCTTTCGACGCTTCGTGGCGTGAAGGGACGGCTCGAACGTGTGGGTGCTCACAAGGGCGGATTGATCATCATTGATTACGCTCATAAGCCCGATGCCTTGAAGGCTGTGCTTGAAACCATGCGGCCGTTTGCTGACGGTCGATTAATTTGTCTCTTTGGGTGCGGCGGAGATCGTGACAAAGAGAAACGCGCTTTAATGGGTGCGATCGCGCATCAAAATGCTGATATCACGATTGTGACGGATGACAATCCGCGCTCAGAAGATGCGGCATTGATCCGCCGCACGATTCTTTCAACCGTGCCGGGCGCACGTGAAATCGGTGATCGCGCCGAAGCCATTCATACAGGTATCGATATGCTTCAAAAAGGAGATGTGTTGGTGATTGCCGGCAAAGGTCACGAGACCGGTCAAATGATCGGCGATAAAATTCTTCCCTTTTCTGATCACGACATCGTCGCGACGTGTTTAAACAAAAGGGTAATGGCATGACGCCCCTGATGACACAAAGCTTCATCGAAAACACTTTGCATGTGAAAGCCACAGCGCCTTTCTCTTCGATTACCGGTGTATCGATTGATACACGCACGATTGAGAAGGGTGATCTCTTTGTCGCGCTCGGTGGTGAGCAGCGTGATGGTCATGATTTTGTGAAGATGGCTTTTGAAAAAGGCGCGGCGGCAGCGCTTGTAAAAAATGATAAGGTTTCTTCATTATCAATTTCAGGACCACTAATTCCTGTTGATGATACGCTTTCTGCTTTGGTTCAACTGGGTGCGGCGGCACGCGCGCGGTTAACGCCTGACGCGCGTGTTGTCGCGGTTACGGGATCTGTTGGGAAAACGGGCATAAAGGAAGCTTTGCGTTTTGTCCTTTCACAGCAAGGCAAAACGCATGCGTCGGTCGCTTCTTACAATAATCATTTCGGTGTGCCTTTGACGCTCGCGCGCATGGATCAGGCGACTAAATTCGGTATTTTTGAAATCGGCATGAATCATGCCGGCGAAATCGAACCATTAACACGTCAAGTAAAACCGTATGTCGCTTTGATCATAATCGTTGAAGCTGTTCACATTGAGAATTTTCCGAATGTCGAGGCGATTGCTGATGAAAAATCGGCGATCTTTTTAGGTCTTGAAGAGGGTGGCACGGCCATCATCAATCGTGATAATCCGCATTATGAACGGATGTGGACACATGCATCGCGTTCAAAAGCAGGACGGCTTTTAAGTTTCGGTGAAAATCCTTTTGCTGATATTCGTTTAGCCTCGCTAAAAATGGATGCCGATGGCTCAGACATCATTGCGGAAATCAATGGTTTGCCGCTTGCCTATCGCCTGGGCAGTCCTGGAAAACATCTGGCGTTGAACAGTCTTGGCATTCTTGCGGTTTGTCTTGCGCTCGGCGCGGATCTTGAGGCGGCATCGCGAGCACTCTCTGATGTCAAACCGCCGCGAGGCCGTGGTGCGAGATTGTCTTGGGGTAAAGAAAACAGTCGCATAACATTGATCGATGAAAGCTATAACGCAAATCCAACCTCAATGCGTGCGGCCTTTGCGCTTTTATCATCAACAGACGTGGGCCCAAAAGGACGACGTATTGCGCTTGTCGGCGATATGCTAGAATTGGGTAAAGATGCGGAAGCGCTTCATGCAGATCTTGCGTCTTCGATTGTAGAATTCGGCATCGACCTTGTTTATACTTCAGGTCCTTTGATGCGTCATTTATTCGATGCGTTGCCCCGCGCAAAACAAGGCGCTTGGTATAAAAATTCGCAAGAACTTGCGACGTCATTCCTCGATCAGATTCAGCCGGGAGACGCGTTGATGGTCAAAGGTTCGAATGGCAGCCGCATGCGCCTTGTCGTTGATGAAATCAAAATCCACTTGGACAAGGAACAAAACTGATGTTGGCTTGGCTTGCCGAATATAGCGGGGCATTCGGACTTCTGAATGTATTTCGCTACATCACGTTCAGAACTGTCGGCGCAACTGTGACAGCGATGTTTTTTGTGTTCTTTTTTGGCCCAACCATTATTGCAAGTTTGCGTATGCGTCAGGGTAAAGGACAACCGATCCGTACCGATGGACCAGAGTCACATCTTTTGACCAAAAAAGGCACGCCTACGATGGGCGGCTTGATGATCCTCTCGGGCGTTCTTGTGGCAACGCTTCTCTGGGGCAATCTCAAAAATGTCTATCTGTGGTCGGTGCTCGCGGTTACGCTCGCTTTCGGATTGATCGGTTTTTATGATGATTATCTAAAGGTCACGAAGCAGAGTCATGCCGGACTTTCGGGTCGTATGCGACTGGCGATTGAAGCGATCGTCGGCATCATCGCGTGTGTCGTGATGGCCCATGCGGATGGGGGACGTCTTTCCACCGCGCTCACAGTGCCTTTCTTCAAAGAAATTGTGATTGATCTCGGCTTCTTCTTTTTTGTCTTTGGTGCATTTGTGATTGTTGCGGCCGGCAATACGGTCAATCTCACGGATGGACTCGATGGTCTGGCGATTGTACCTGTGATGATTGCAGCGGCGACATTCGGGTTCATCGCTTATCTTGCGGGTAACGCGATTTTTGCAAATTATCTGCAAATTCATTTTACGCCCGGCACCGGCGAACTCGCCGTCGTTTGCGGTGCGTTGATTGGCGCAGGACTTGGCTTTTTGTGGTTCAACGCACCGCCCGCGCAAATTTTCATGGGTGATACTGGATCACTCGCGCTCGGGGGCTTGCTTGGTACAGTCGCTGTCGCAACCAAACATGAAATTGTGCTCGCAATTGTCGGTGGTCTTTTCGTCTTGGAAGCGGTCTCCGTCATTATTCAAGTTGCATCATTCAAATTGACGGGTAAGAGAATCTTTTTGATGGCGCCGATCCATCACCATTTTGAAAAACTTGGTTGGAAAGAACCCCAAATCGTGATCCGCTTTTGGATCATTTCTGTCATTCTCGCTTTGATTGGTCTTTCGACCCTGAAATTGAGGTGATGATGACACCGGTTGAAAGCTTCCGTGGTGAGACTGTCGCCGTCTTCGGATTAGGTGGATCGGGCTTGTCAACCGTTAAGGCTCTAGAGGTTGGCGGCGCATATTTTGCCGCGTGGGATGATTCAGAAACGTCGCGTGAAGCGGCACGCCAACAAAATCTTACGCTCGTTGATTTATCACAATCAGATTTTTCAACCTATCGTGCTTTGATCTTGGCACCCGGAGTGCCACTCACGTATCCTGAACCACATTGGAGCGTGAAGAAAGCCAAAGCCGCTCATATTCCGGTGATCGGCGATATCGAATTATTCTGTCGTGAGCGGCAAAGAGTGGCGCCGAATGCACCTTTTGTGGCGATTACAGGCACGAATGGGAAATCGACAACCACATCATTGATCGCGCATTTGCTTGCATCTGCCGGTCGTGATGTGGCGCTAGGGGGGAATATCGGCACCGCGGTTCTTGACCTGCCGCCACCATCGCTTACACGCTATCACGTGTTGGAATGTTCAAGCTTTCAGATTGATTTGACGTCATCAATCATCCCCTCTGTTGGCGTGCTTTTGAATATTACGCCCGATCATCTTGATCGCCATGGCACAATGGAAAATTACGCATCAATTAAAGAGCGTTTGGTGGCATCGGCCGAGCTTTCTATCATCGGTATAGATGATAAATGGTGTCAGACGATTGCGAAGCGTCGATGGGAAGCGGGTCGACCATTGATCACGATGTCGCTCAATGAGCTACAAAATGCTGATTATGTCATAAAAGGCTCATTGGTTTTAAAGCGCACAGGACATGAGCTAAAGCGCATCATTGATCTTTCATCAATCGCAACTTTGCGGGGAATGCATAATGCTCAAAATGCAGCGGCGGCAATTGCAGCGGTCAGTGTATTAGGATTAACCGATGAAGAGATTATCAAAGGTCTAAATACATTTCCGGGTCTGGCTCATAGGTTAGAAATCATCGGACATCTCGGTCGCGCTCTGGTTATTAATGATTCAAAAGCCACCAATGCGGATGCAACTGAGAAGGCTTTGCTCTCTTTCTCTGATGGGCTTTTCTGGATTGCAGGCGGTTGCGCGAAAGAGGGCGGTATTGAACCGCTTTCACCCTTGTTCACTCGTGTTGAGAAAGCCTATTTTATCGGCGAAGCGGCTCATGATTTTGCGTCCACACTTGGTACAAATGTACCGTTTGAAATCAGCGAGACCTTGGAAACAGCGCTTCTGAAAGCCAAGCTTGATGCACAAGCCTCACGCGCGAAAGAGCCGGTCATTCTATTGTCGCCGGCTTGCGCGTCCTATGACCAATTCAAAAATTTTGAAGAGCGGGGCAATCAGTTCCGTAAACTTGTTCAAAGCCAATCCGACTTTATGCCGCGAGAGAAAAGGTGAGTGATGCAATCACGTCTTGATCGTAATCCGCTTGCGGACTGGTGGTGGACCGTTGATCGGTTGATGTTTGTGCTCATCATCTTGTTGATGGTGACAGGCATTGTGTTGGGCCTTGCCGGAAGTCCGCCTGTCGCCGAACGTTTAGGCCTGCCCACATTTCATTTTGTGATCCGTCAAGCGATCAATCTTGCGCCCGCCTTTGTGGTGATGATGATTGCGAGCTTCATGACGCCGCGCCTCGTCCGTCGTACAGCGTTAGCGCTTTATCTCGTTGGTATGGCGCTTGTTGTGGCTACGCTTCTTTTCGGAACTGAGGTGAAGGGTGCGAAAAGATGGATCACATTGATGGGTATTGCGTTGCAGCCCTCGGAATTTGTGAAGCCAGCCTTTATCATTCTTGTTGCTTGGGCCTTCTCCGAAGGCGGGCGTCGTAAGGATGTGCCAGGAAATATTCTGGGCGTGCTGTTGCTTGTGGGCACGATTGGCCCGATCGTGTTGCAGCCAGATATTGGACAAACCATGTTGATTGCAATGGCATGGGCCGGCATTGTATTTTTATCAGGCCTGCATTTGTTTTGGGTGTTTGGCATTGGCGGCATTGGGGCCGCAGGTCTCGCAGCGGCTTATAAATTCTTGCCGCATGTGCGTGATCGTATCGATCGCTTCCGCAATCCCGAGGCGGGAGATACGTTTCAAGTCGATAATGCGATGCAAAGTTTCATTGAAGGGGGTTGGTTTGGCAAAGGGCCGGGCGAGGGTACCGTCAAACGCATTCTTCCCGATAGCCATACGGATTTTGTGTTCGCCGTAACAGCAGAAGAATTCGGTATCATTGCCTGTCTCGCACTTCTTGCGGTGTTTGCGCTTGTTGTTTTGCGTGGTCTTTATATGGCGCGACAAAATGAAGATCCTTTTTGCCGCTTAGCGGCATCAGGTCTCGTGATTTTGTTTGGCATACAAGCCTCCATCAATATGGCGGTGAATGTTCATCTCATTCCCGCAAAGGGCATGACTCTTCCTTTTATTTCTTATGGCGGCTCGTCTTTGATTTCGCTTGGCCTTGCGATGGGCTTTTTGCTTGCGGTCACGCGTCGTCGTCCGCGTGCGGATTATGTTGATCGCTTTCGTGCGGAGCAGAATGAATGACATCATCTCGCACACCGGTGATTTTATTGGCCGCTGGGGGGACCGGCGGTCATTTATTTCCGGCCGAAGCGCTCGCAGGCGAATTAACGGCACGTGGCGTCGTCATTCATCTCGCAACCGATCACCGTGGAATGACTTATGGCGGCGCATTTCCTGCCGTAGCGCGTCACGAAATTCAAGCTGCGACACCCTCAGGCAAATCACCTCTGTCCTTGCTTAAAGCCATTTTTGTTTTGCTGCGTGGCACGTTGCAGTCCTATTTGTTGATTAAAAAAATTAAGCCTGATGCGGTGATCGGTTTTGGGGGCTATCCCTCGGTGCCGCCTGTTATCGGCGCGGTGCTTGCGGGCGTTCCCACATTTATTCATGAACAAAATGGCGTCGTGGGCCGCGCCAATCGTTTCGTCGCGCCTTTTGTTCATGCGATTGCTACGGGCTTTGAAAAGCCGAAAGGTCTTTCACAGAAGAACGCAGCAAAAGCGCATCATGTGGGAAATCCCATTCGTCCGCTAGCGCGAGAAGCGATGGCGATTCCCTATCCCGCGCTCCAATCACAAAGTGAGATTCATCTTCTTGTTACGGGCGGAAGCCAAGGCGCGCGCGTGATGAGCACGGTGGTTCCTGAAGCGATTGCACTTTTGTCTGATGATATCAAATCAAGGTTGCGCATTACGCATCAAGCGCGCGGGGATGATCTTGAAACGGCAAAAGCGCTTTACGATCGCGCCGGTGTGAGTGTGGATATTCGTTCCTTTTTTGATGATTTACCAATGCGGATTGCCCAAGCGCAGCTTGTGATCGGCCGCGCAGGCGCCTCCACCATTGCCGAGCTTGCGGTCATCGGGCGACCTTCGATTCTTGTGCCGCTTCCTGGTTCGCTCGATCAAGATCAAGCGGCGAATGCGGAAAGTCTGGCGCGGCGCGGCGCCGCTCTTGTCATCAAGCAAAGTGAGTTTTTCGCGACGGCGTTGGCCCATCACCTGAACGAGTTGATCGCCCATCCGGATCGATTGACCGACTCAAGCCGAGCGGCCAAAAGCGCGGGCATTGCGGATGCGGCCGAACGGTTCGCTGCGCTTATCGGCGAAAGCCTTGGTTTAGATTTTTCGAGAGGACGATCCTCATGAAGCTTCCCACCGAATTGGGCGCGATTCATTTTGTCGGGATTGGGGGCATCGGCATGTCGGGCATTGCCGAGGTAATGCACAATCTCGGCTATCGTGTACAAGGATCGGACGCATCGGATAATGCCAATGTGAAGCGCTTACGCGACAAAGGCATTGACGTTTTTGTTGGCCATGACGCGCGCCATGTTGGTGATGCTGAAGTGCTCGTGGTGTCAACCGCCATTCAGCGTGATAATCCCGAATTGATGGCGGCCCGTGAGCGTCGCATCCCCGTCGTCAGACGCGCCGAAATGCTTGCCGAATTGATGCGGCTGAAAACCTGCGTTGCGATTGCGGGTACTCATGGCAAAACGACAACAACATCGCTTGTAGCTACTTTGCTTGTTTCGGGACATTTTGATCCGACCGTCATCAATGGGGGCATCATCAATGCCTATGGTACTAATGCCCGATTAGGCGATGGCGAATGGATGGTGGTTGAGGCCGATGAATCGGATGGTACATTTTTAAAATTGCCAGCGGACGTGGCCATCGTCACCAATATTGATCCTGAACATTTGGATCATTTCAAAACCTTTGACGCGATCAAAGAAGCCTTCCGTACTTTTGTCGAGAATTTACCCTTCTATGGCTTTGCGGTGATGTGTCTCGATCATCCGACCGTGCAAGAATTGGTTGGCCGCATCGAGGATCGTCGTGTCATCACTTATGGCGAAAACCCGCAGGCTGATGTGCGTTTTTTGGATGTTGATCTTTCAGGGGGTCGTTCACGCTTTTCTGTTACCATTCGTGATCGCAAAACCAAAGCGCTTACCCGCATTCACGGTCTCGAATTGCCAATGCCCGGCCATCACAATGTGTTGAATGCAACGGCTGCGATTGCTGTTGCCTTCCATCTTGGTATGACACCAGACGCCATTCGCGAAGGTTTGAAAAGTTTCGGCGGTGTGAAGCGCCGGTTCACAAAAACAGGCGAATGGAATGGTGCGGAAATTTTTGACGATTACGGACACCATCCGGTTGAAATCGCAGCGGTGCTCAAGGCTGCACGCGCGTCAACAAAAGGCAAGGTGATCGCGGTCGTGCAACCGCATCGCTACACGCGTTTGGCATCTCTCTTTGATCAATTCGCAACCTGTTTCAATGACGCGGATCATGTGATCGTGGCGGACACTTATGCCGCTGGTGAAGTGCCGATTGCGGGTGCGGATCGTGACTCCCTTGTTGCCGGATTAAAGGCGCATGGTCATCGTCATGTTACCGCACTTCCCGATGCAGCGTCTTTGGCGCGTCTTGTAAAGCCATTAGCATCGAAAGGCGATTATGTTGTGTGTCTTGGTGCGGGGAACATCACGCAATGGGCCTATACGCTGCCAGTTGAATTGGCGGTTCTTGAAAAACAAGGCCAATGATGGCGTTGCGCGATTACGATTTTTCTTCGCTTAAAGGTGCGTTTCAGTTTGATGCGCCGATGGCGCCTTTGTCGTGGTTTCGTGTTGGCGGCTCAGCGGATATTCTTTTCACGCCTGAAAATGAAGAAGACCTCATCGCATTTTTAAAAATTCTGCCGCGTGAGGTCCCGATACTTGTCATTGGTTTGGGATCCAATCTTCTCATACGCGATGGTGGTTTTCGTGGTGCCGTCATTCGTTTGGGAAAAGCTTTTCAAGCGATCAGCATCGAGTCCGATTTTCACCTGCGTGCGGGCGCGC
Organism: Alphaproteobacteria bacterium; assembly: GCA_016870035.1. Taxonomy (GTDB): domain Bacteria; phylum Pseudomonadota; class Alphaproteobacteria; order Rhizobiales; family Beijerinckiaceae; genus CAIUPE01. Next base: position 15,864 of record VGCJ01000016.1, on the reverse strand, counting down.
AAGCGGCGGATGTGAAAGTCGCGCGGTTGGCTGCTGAAGCCGGTCTTGCAGGCTTTTCTTTTTTGCGTGGCATTCCCGGCACAATTGGCGGGGCTCTTCGTATGAATGGTGGCGCCTATGGCCGCGAGACTAAAGATATTTTTGTGTCCGCGCAGGGGGTTGATCGTGAAGGGCGCATTCATCACTTTGATCATGCGATGATGGGATTTACTTATCGACACACGTCAGTGCCCGATGATGTGATTTTCACCGAGGCTTTGTTTAAAGGCCATAAAGGTGATCCGGAAAAAATTCTTGAAGAGATGAATGCGATCACCGAGGCGCGTTCATCCACTCAACCTGTCAACACACGCACAGGCGGTTCGACCTTTCGCAATCCGCCGAACATGAAAGCGTGGGAATTGATTGATCAGGCAGGCTTGCGCGGTCATCATATTGGTGGCGCGGAGATCTCGAAATTACATACGAATTTTTTGATCGCGCATGAAGGCGCAAAAGCTGCCGACATTGAGGCGCTTGGTGAAGAAGCGCGCCGTCGTGTGAAAGAGATGACAGGTATAGACCTTGAATGGGAAATCAAAATTGTGGGAGAGCCCGCGAAATGAAACATGTCGCCGTATTAATGGGCGGGCTTTCGGCCGAACGCAGTGTGAGTTTGAGATCGGGTGCGGCCTGCGCCTTAGCGCTTGAGGGCGAGGGCTATCGCGTGAGCCTCGTCGATGTGGATCGCGATTTGTCCGATGCCTTGACGCATCTAAAACCCGATGTCGCGTTCAACGCGTTGCATGGTCGCTTTGGTGAAGATGGCGTCGTGCAAGGCATTCTTGAAATGCTCCAGATTCCTTACACGCATTCGGGCGTGTTGGCTTCATCTCTCGCGATGCAGAAAGATCGTGCGAAGGCGGTGATGAAGGCGGCGGGCGTTCCGGTTGCAGAGGGCATCACGATTAGCCGTTTTGAAGCGGCCAAGACCCATGTCATGAAGCCGCCTTATGTGGTGAAGCCCGTCAATGAAGGTTCGTCTGTTGGGGTCATCCTTCTGCGCGAAGATCGCTCGCATCCGGCGCAAGAACTCGCCCGCGCCGATTGGCCCTATGGCGATGTGGTTTTGGTCGAGCGGTATATACCGGGGCGGGAGTTAACCTGTGCGGTGATGGCGGATCGGGCGCTTGGTGTCATTGATATTCAGCCGGCGGCTGGAAATTTTTACGATTTTGAATCGAAATATGCCAAGGGCGGCTCTATTCACATTCTACCCGCAAAAATTTTACCGAATATTTACCATCTTGTCCAAAAGCTAGCGTTAACGGCGCATCAATCTTTGGGCTGCCGCGGCGTGAGCCGCGCCGATTTTCGATACGACGACACGCCCAATGGGTCGGGCGAGGTCATCTGCCTCGAAGTCAACACGCAACCCGGGATGACGGAAACGTCTTTGGTGCCTGAATTGGCAGCCCATGAGGGTATCGGGTTCGGTGAGTTAGTAAGATGGATGGTGGAGGACGCGAGCTGCGAGCGCTGAGGGGGCATCAGGCCCCCGGCGAATTCGCGTTTGTACACCGGGTTCATCATTCACGTTTTCGGATTTTATCCACCCGCTTCGGTTCCGAGTCACGTTTTCGCGAGACGCTCGTAAGCTTGGGTGAGCGTTTGCCCAAGGGCATCGGCTCGACGCTGACCATTGGACTTTTTGCTGTCACACTGCTCTTCGGCCTTGATCGCGGTGGTCATATTCACTCATTTCTTGAAGCGCATAGCGACTTGCAAGAGGAAGTCTTGCGACTTGCGGGTTTTGATATTCGCAGCGTTACCATTACAGGCCTGCAAACTTTAAATGAACAAGATGTGCTCACCGCAACCGGAATTGAGCCCGATGATTCATTGCCGTTTCTTGATGCGGATGCGGTGCGCGAGCGTTTGGTGGCCTTGCCCTTGGTTCGCGATGTTACGGTCCGCAAATTCTATCCGAATGCGCTTTCCATCGGCATTTCCGAGAATAAACCTTATGCGCTCTGGCAGCGTGATGGCGAAGTTTCGATCATCGGATTAGATGGTCGTGTTATTGGCCAGATGAATGATGAAGCCTTTACTGATTTGCCGCTTGTTGTTGGTGAAGGTGCGGCGGCGCGCGCCACAGAATTTGTCGCCATTCTTGATGAGGCCCCCGATGTAAAACCGCTTGTGAAGGCTGGCATTCGTGTTGGTGAGCGTCGTTGGACATTAAAACTGACAAGCGGTCTTGATGTCTTGTTGCCGGAAGAAAATCCTTCCGAAGCCTTAAAAAAATTCTCGACCTTTCTTCACGATCACAAGCTTGCTGATAAAGATATTGTGCTTGTCGATTTGCGCTATCCTGATCGTGTCGTGTTGCGTCTCACAGAGGCGGCTGCAGCCCAGCGTGAAGAGCAATTGAAAGCCAAGGCGAAGGCGAAGGGAGGTCCGGCATGAGTGAATACGGACCAAGCCTCACGCCGCGCATGCGACCGATCAATCCCAAGCGTTCGACGATTGTGTCGGTTCTTGATGTGGGCACAAGCAAAGTCGTGTGCCTGATTGCCGAGCTTATTCCATTATCGGGTGCTGAGGTCTTGAAGGGCCGTACGCATAAAGCGCGCATCATCGGTTTGGGTCATCAGCGCGCACGCGGTGTGAAAGGCGGCGCGATCATTGATTTGGAAGCTGTTGAACACTCGATCCGTCTTGCGATTGATGCCGCGGAGCGCATGGCCCGCGTTGAAGTGCGCTCGGTGATCGTCAATATGACAGGCGGTCGTTTGAAATCGGAAGCCTTCACGGCGGAAGTTTCGTTGCGCGGGCAGGGTGTCTCTGATGGCGATATTCGCCGCGTGTTTGAAGCCATGAGCTTCACCGGTGCTGAAAGCGGCCGCAGCGTGTTGCATTCGCTGCCCACCGGTTTTGCGATTGACGAGACGCGGCATATCCACGATCCGCACGGTATGATTGGCGAGCGTCTCGGCGTTGATATGCATATTCTCACAAGTGACGAATATGCGATCCGTAATCTCATGTTGGCCGTTGAGCGCTGTCATGTCGGTGTCGAGGCGGTTGTCGCAAGCCCTTATGCGAGCGGCTTGTCATGCCTTGTTGATGATGAAGCCGAAATGGGCGTGGCGGTTGTCGAATTGGGCGGCGGAACAACAAGTGTCGGCGTCTTTTCAAATGGCGTTCTTGTTCATTCTGATGCGGTTGCTGTGGGTGGCAATCACATCACGATGGATATCGCGCGCGGTCTTTCAACCGGCATCAACCACGCCGAGCGTTTGAAAACGCTTTATGGCTCTACGCTCGCAAGCCCTTCTGATGATCGCGAAACGGTTGCGGTTGCTTCTGTTGATGAAGCGCAAGGCGACCATGTTTATCACATTCCAAAATCTCAGCTTGTTCGAATCATCCGTCCGCGTGTTGAAGAAATTCTTGAACTTGTGCGCGATCGGTTGAAGACATCCGGTTTTGCAGCGGAAGCGGGGCGCCGCATCGTTTTAACAGGTGGGGGCGCATCGTTGACGGGTCTGTCGGAACTTTGTCGCAGTGTGATTTCGAAACAAGTTCGTGTCGGTCGTCCGCTCGGTGTGCATGGCTTGCCGGAAGCGTTGAAGGGGCCTGCTTTTGCAGCGCCGGTCGGGCTTCTCGTTTATCCGCAAGTTGCCGCGCTCGAACATTTCGAACCGCGCACGTCTGGGCTCGCTTTGGGCACGGGAACAGATGGCTATTTCATGCGCGTTGGCCGGTGGCTGCGCGAAAGTTTTTAAAAGGGGACCGGCACAAAGGCGCGGCGGCCTTGGTGTCATAATGAGTTCAACAAAGGCGCGGCCGGGCGTCGAACCAGAGTAGAGGCGAAGACCATGACGATCAATCTTTCAGCACCGGACATCCGGGAATTGAAACCAAGAATCACCGTGTTCGGTGTGGGTGGCGGCGGCGGTAATGCCGTCAACAATATGATTGAAATTGGTCTGCAGGGCTGCGAATTTGTGGTCGGCAATACGGATGCGCAAGCGCTCACCAGTTCAAAAGCACATCGCGTCATTCAGATGGGTATGCAAGTCACGGAAGGTCTCGGCGCGGGTTCGCAGCCGGAAGTTGGACGTGCTGCCGCTGAAGAAGTGATCGATGAAATCCGTGATCAACTCGCTGGCGCTCACATGGTGTTTGTCACTGCCGGTATGGGTGGTGGCACGGGTACAGGCGCGGCCCCGGTCATCGCGCGCGCTGCTCGCGACATGGGTATCCTCACGGTTGGTGTTGTCACCAAGCCATTTCAGTTCGAAGGCACACGCCGCATGCGTTTGGCTGAAGCGGGTATCAATGAATTGCAGAAATGCGTTGATACACTGATCATCATTCCGAACCAGAATCTGTTCCGCGTCGCTAATGAGCAAACCACTTTCGCCGATGCGTTTGCTATGGCCGATCGCGTTCTCTATTCCGGTGTCGCCTGCATCACCGATCTTATGGTCAAAGAAGGTCTCATCAATCTCGACTTCGCCGACGTGCGCGCTGTGATGCGTGAAATGGGCAAGGCGATGATGGGTACGGGTGAGGCAACCGGTGAGAAGCGTGCGCTTCGCGCTGCCGAAGCCGCGATTGCCAATCCTTTGCTTGATGACGTGAATATGTCGGGCGCGCGGGGTCTTTTGATCTCTATCACGGGTGGTTCCGATCTCACACTTTATGAAGTTGATGAAGCCGCAACGCGTATTCGTGAAGAAGTCGATCCTGATGCGAATGTGATCTTCGGTGCCACACGTGATGACTCACTTGAAGGCATTGTGCGTGTGTCGGTTGTTGCGACTGGCATAGATCACGCTGAAATCATACGCCAGAATGCAACGGCTCCGACTCAAACTTCGGCGGTTGCAGAAAACCGTTTGCGCGATATGGCTGACCGCGTCCGCAGTGAAGTCACCGCGGCACTCGCTCGTCCGGTTGAACATCATGCTCCTGTTGCACATCATGCGCCGGCAGCGCCTGCCGCGTCCTATGTGTCTCAGCCTCAGATGACGGAAGCCGCACCGCAACCAACGTCTTATACACCGGCCTATCAACCGCGTGGCATTCAAGTGGCTCCTGATCTTGCCATTCGTCCCGCGGCGCTGCGTCCGGTGATGCCTGAGCCGCAACCGCAACCCGCGCCGCGTATGCCGGAACCTTACACGCAACACGTTGATGACCGTGGTTTCGTGCCGCCGGCGTCCGAGCGCCCGGTCCGTCCCGTTCGCATGCCAACGGCGGAAGATTTCCCACCGATCGCGCAAAAGAGCCTAGAAGCTGGCCGCCAGGAACGGCCGGCTCCGGTCGAAAGCCCGAAGAAGTCACTGATGGAGCGTCTTGTTTCTGCTGGCTTCGGCGGACGCCGCTCGGATCCGAATGAAATGCCCGCCCCACCGCGTGCGGTTTCAGTCGAGCTGCAACCGATGGCGCAGCCGACCATGCCGGTCCAAGCACCGATGCAGGCCCAAGCATCGCGTCCGATGCAACAGCCTCTACAAGGGGCGCGCCCGACTCAGGCACCGCGCATGTTCGAGGATGACCAGATGGAAATCCCTGCTTTCTTACGGCGCCAATCAAACTGAAAGCCCGTATTTCAGAGTATGAAAATGAGTTCAGCCCGGGTCTCAAAGATCCGGGCAAAATTTTTGAAAAAATAACACTTTATTAAAATTTTTCCCAATCCGAATTCTTGTAACAAACGGTAAGAAACCGTGATTTGAGCGGGCTCCCTTCAGAAAGTAGAAACATGTTCATAGTAAGGAGCGCGGGGTTAGGGCTCTCGGCTTTGGGGGATGGATGAGAGACGTGATGACTTCTTCGCGACAAGTAACTCTAGCGCGCCGCTCCCGGTTAGCAGGTCATGGCGTCCATTCCGGAAAACCGGTTTCCATTATTCTTCATCCCGCGGCCGACAATCACGGTATTCGTTTTTTACGCACGGGTCTTGAAGGCGGACGCGAGCGTTTGATCGCCGCGCGCCATGATGCGGTCAGCGCGTCTGAATTATGCACCATCATCGGCGACAATGAGTCAGGCGACATTTCGACAATCGAACATTTGATGGCAGCGCTTTATGCAACTGGCATCGACAATCTACTTGTTGAGATTGATGGTGCCGAAGTGCCGATCATGGATGGCAGCTCCGCGCCTTTCATCGCGGCCATTGATCGCGCGGGTCTTGTCAATCAAAAGTCAGCACGTCGTTATTTGCGTGTTTTAAAGCCTGTGCGCGTAGAGAAAGACGGAAAATTTTCGGAACTTGTACCCTATGCACGCGGCTTCCGTTTGACGGTTGAAATTGATTTTACAACGGCGCTGATTGGTCGTCAGAAAAAGACACTTGATCTAACGCCTGAAAGCTTCCGCGACGAATTACAACATGCGCGGACGTTCGGATTTCTGAAGGATGTTGATCGCTTGCGTCAGGCAGGTTTTGCGCTTGGTGCGTCGCTTGAAAACACAGTGGCGATTAATGGCGACCAGATCCTCAATCCCGAGGGTCTGCGTTATCGCGATGAGTTCATCCGTCACAAAATGCTTGATGCCGTGGGTGACCTTGCGCTCTCAGGCTTGCCGATCATTGGCCATTTCCGGTCTTGGTGCAGCGGTCACCGCATGAATGTAGCTGTTCTTGATGCGTTGTTCGCAGACCGCACCGCTTACGAGACTGTCGAAGATAGTCGCGCCGAGGCTGTTATTGGCCCAGTTCGTACACGTGTAGCCGCTATTGCCTGCGCGCCTGCGGTTGATTGAGCCTTCGGTTGATTGAGCCTTATTTGGGCTTCTGACCCTATTTCCGCCGTCTTTTGTGGCTTTTTGTCCCATCAAGCTAGCGACTTGTAAGCGTTTGGTTTATGACACCAGCGCAGTGTGCGGTCGCCCGCGGATCTAAATCGATCACTTTTTGTCACTGTCCTTGTCTCAGGGGAGCCTCGTTAATCATGCGCCACGCCCAAACTGTCACGTCGAGGGCTTCGACCCGCATCATGCTTCCCCTTATTGCCGCTTTGGCAGTCTTGCCACTCGGGGCATGCGATACGCTCAATCCATTCGATAAGGGTGAAGTCTATAAGCCCGAAGTGAAACCCGACCTTCCGGCTGAAAAGCTTTATAATGATGGCCTTGCTGCCGTTGAAGCGCGTGATTTCGAGAAAGCGAACAAGCATTTCAAAGAACTCGACAAAGTCTATCCCTATTCGCAATGGTCGAAGAAGGCTTTGTTGATGCAGACCTTCTCGCATTATTCGATGAAAGAGTTTGAAGAAGCGGCGTCTGCAGGCAAACGCTATTTGCAACTCTACCCGGCGGATCCCGATGTGGCCTATGCCGCCTATCTGATTGCAAGCTCATACTATGATGTTGTGCTTGATATTACGCGTGATCAGGAGCGCGCAGAGAAGGCGCTTGTGGCGTTCCAGGAAGTTGTTCAGCGCTGGCCCAAATCTGATTACGCCAAAGACGCGAAATTCAAGATCAGCGTATTGCGTGATCAATTGGCCGGACGCGAGATGGAAGTTGGCCGCTATTATCTCAATAAGCGTAATTTCACCGCTGCGATTAACCGCTTCCGCATTGTCGTCTCACAATATCAGACCACGAACCAAATTGAGGAAGCACTGGCCCGTCTGACCGAAGCCTATCTCGCGCTTGGCATTGTCCATGAGGCGGAAACGGCAGCGGCGGTGCTCGGCCATAACTTCCCCGAGAGCCAGTGGTATAAAGACACCTATGCACTTTTGCAGAATAAGGGTGTCGAGCCGAAGGAAAATCAGGATTCCTGGATTTCCAAGGCGTTCAAGGCCGTGAAGATCTTCTGATGGGGGCTTGCATCCCGGTGGCGCCTCGGCGTTTCATCGTCCCATGCTGACCCATTTGTCCATCCGCGATATTGTTTTGATCGATAGGCTCGATTTGGCCTTTGATCGGGGGCTCGCCGTGCTCACTGGCGAGACCGGCGCGGGAAAATCCATTCTGCTTGATGCCTTCGCGCTGGCGCTGGGCGCGCGAGGGGACGGTTCACTGGTGCGCCAAGGAGAGGCGCAAGGGCAGGTGACGGCTGTCTTTCAACCCGATGACAAACATCCCGTTTTTGCCGTGCTTTCCGAGCAAACAATTTCGCATGAAGGCGAGATCATTCTGCGCCGCGTGCAGATGGCTGATGGAAAAACCCGCGCGCTTGTGAATGATCAGCCGGTGAGTGTGCAGACTTTGCGCACGATCGGTTCAAGCCTTGTTGAAATTCACGGCCAACATGATGATCGCGCGCTAGCTGATCCCGCAAGCTATCGCGCCATTCTCGATTCCTTTGCCGGTAATGAAAAAGAATTAGCAGCCTTACGCAAAGCGCATCTTAATTGGAGTGACGCGCGTGACGCGTTGCGTGATCACCAAATGCGTTTAAAAGCGGCGCGCAAGGAAGCAGATTTTTTGCGCCATGCTTGTGATGAACTTTCCGCACTCGCACCGGAAGAGGGTGAAGAAACAAAATTGGCTGATCGTCGCCGAGCGATGATGGCGGCAGAAAAAGCCAGCGGCGAAATTCGTGAAGCGCTTGATACGGTGGGCGGCTCCTCTTCACCCATTCCGACTTTGTTATCCGTTCAAAGGCGGTTAGAGCGACGCGGCACTGAAAATGATGCCTTGTTAGGTCCGGCCATTCGCGCATTATCAACCGCGCTTGATGCGTTGGAGGAAACGAGATCAGCGCTTGAAGCTGCTGAACGCGCTGCGGATTTTGATCCACGCGAATTGGAGCGCGCTGAAGAACGTCTATTCGCATTGCGAGCGGCCTCACGAAAATATCATGTACCTGTTGATCAGCTTGCAGGCTTAGCTGAGCGTTATGCCGCTGATGTCAAAGCGCTTGATCAAAGTGAGACATCGCTTGTGAAGCTTGAAGCGGCTTCGAAAGAGGCTGAGGATCGCTATGTCGCTGCCGCGCTTGCTCTCTCAAAGAAGCGCGCGAAAGCGGCAGCCGAACTGGAAAAAGCGGTGATGGGTGAATTGCCGCCGTTAAAACTCGAGCGTGCGAAATTCATTGTCGCTTTGGAGCGAGACGAAAAAGCGCGTGGGCCTGATGGATTTGATCACATCGAATTCTGGGTTGAAACCAATCCGGGATCACGGCAGGGGCCGATGATGAAAGTGGCTTCAGGGGGTGAATTGTCGCGTTTCATGCTCGCTTTGAAAGTGTCACTTGCGGATCGCGGTTCGGCACCTACGCTTGTGTTTGATGAAATTGATACGGGTGTGGGTGGAGCGGTGGCCGATGCGATTGGTCAACGCCTGTCGCGGTTAGCCAAAAAAACACAAGTGCTCTCGGTCACCCACGCTCCGCAAGTCGCTGCACGCGCGTCAACACATTTTCTGATTGCAAAAGGTGAATCGGGAAAGGGCAACCGCATCGCTACGCGGGTGGTTACAATTTACGATGCGCATCGCCGCGAAGAGATTGCACGCATGTTGTCGGGCGCCGAAATCACGGAAGAAGCGCGGGCGGCTGCAAAGAAATTGATTGAGGCGGCTAAATGAAAAAGCCGCAGGATCCATTGCGGGCTTTGTCTGTTGAAAAACTCACACCGCTTGAAGCGCGGATGGAATGGCAGACGCTGGGCGGAGAAATCGCGCGTCATGATGTGAGCTATCATCAAGAAGACCAGCCGACCATTTCAGATGCGGCCTATGATGCACTTCGTCGTCGTTATGACTCATTGCTTGCCGCTTTTCCTGAATTGCAGAAAGAGATCTCGCCATTAACGCGTGTGGGCGCGAAACCATCTGAAAAATTTGCCAAAGTCAAACATGCAGTACCAATGTTATCTTTGGCGAATACATTTTCAAATGAGGATGTATCTGATTTTGTCGAGCGCGTGAGACGATTTTTGGATTGGCCCTCTTCGCGTGAATTGGCTTTTACGGCAGAGCCAAAAATTGATGGATTGTCCTGCTCGCTGCGTTTTGAGAATGGCTCACTCAAAGTAGCAGCCACGCGTGGCGATGGAGAGGTGGGCGAAGACGTTACTGCTAATGTGAAGGTCATTCATGATGTTCCGCATCACCTTCATGGTATTGTTCCTTCGATCATTGAAATTCGCGGTGAGATCTATATGGCCACTGCTGATTTTTTTAAACTCAATCAACGGCAGGAACAAGAGGGTAAATCTGTTTTTGCGAATCCACGCAATGCGGCAGCAGGATCTTTGCGCCAACTCGATTCCAAAATCACAGCGCAAAGGCCACTTAAGTTTTTTGCCTATACTTGGGGACAGATTTACGGTGCGATGCCGTCTGAAACGCAAAGTGGGATGATCAAAGCCTTTCATAAAATGGGCTTACCAACCAATCCGCTCACAAAGCGCTGTGCTACGCTTCAAGAAATGATTGATCATTATCGATTGATCGAAGAACAACGCGCGACTTTGGGCTATGATATCGACGGTGTTGTTTACAAAGTTGATGATCTCGCTTTGCAATCACGCCGCGGCTTTATCTCACGCTCACCGCGCTGGGCAACGGCACGAAAATTTCCGGCTGAAAAAGCGACTACGCTCTTACTTGATATTGACATTCAAGTCGGGCGTACGGGCGCTTTGACGCCAGTTGCGAAGTTACAACCTGTTTCGGTCGGCGGCGTCGTTGTTTCAAACGCCACCTTGCATAATGAAGACGAGATTGCCCGCAAAGATATTCGGATCGGTGATACCGTTGTCATTCAACGCGCGGGTGATGTGATCCCACAAATCGTTTCTGTTGTTGAAGACAAGCGCAAACACGGCGCGAAGCCCTTTATGTTCCCAGATCATTGCCCGGCTTGCGGCAGTCATGCCGTGCGCGAGAATGATCCAAAAACAGGCGAACCCGAAGCGGTAAGGCGTTGCACGGCGGGACTCATTTGTCCCGCGCAAGCAACCGAGCGTTTGAAACATTTTGCCTCACGCCATGCTTTTGACATTGAAGGCTTGGGCGACAAGCAGATTGAAAGCTTTTTTGCGGACGGCATCATCACGCGCCCGCGCGATATCTTTACACTTGAAGCGTGCGATGCACGGTCCTTGAAAAAGCTCAAAGACCGTGAAGGCTATGGCGCTTTATCTGTCAGAAATCTTTTTGACGCGATTGCGGCCAGAAAGTCCGTTTCACTTAATCGGTTCATCTTTGCACTTGGCATTCGCCATGTGGGTGAAACAACAGCGAAACTTTTGGCGCGGCATTTTAGTTCTAAAGAGAAATTGCGCGTACTCGCTGTTAAAGCCGGTCATGATGGTCAAAGCGCGCGTGACACGCTCGAAGCGATTGATGGTATCGGACCGATTGTTGCGGGATCGATCATCGATTTTTTTGCCGAGACCCATAATTGCGAAGAACTTGATGCGCTTCTCGAACATGTCACGCTCGAGGCGATGGAAGCGGTTGAAACAGCGAGCCCCGTTTTCGGTAAGACGGTTGTATTCACGGGGTCGCTCGAAAAAATGACGCGCGAAGAAGCCAAAGCCATGGCCGAACGTTTGGGTGCCAAAGTGTCGGGCTCTGTCTCGAAAAAGACGGATCTGCTTGTGGCGGGGCCCGGCGCGCGATCAAAGTTAGAGGACGCCAAGAAACATGGTGTCGAGGTCATTGATGAAGACGAATGGTTTCGTCGCGTGGGATCATAATCAGATCGCGCGCGTCGCCTTCTCTAACCAGGTCTTTGTCTCCTCATCGCAATAGGGCGAAACAATTGCGCGCGTCTTTGCGTGATACTCATTGAGCCAAGCGCGTTCTTCCGCCGTGAGCAGTGATACATCGACGAGATTAAGATCAATCGGTGCGAAGCTTAAGGTTTCAAATCCAAACATCTCGCGCTCGGCATTTTTGAAGTCACGCTTTTCGACGAGGATCAGATTTTCAATGCGAATGCCCCAATGGCCGGCTTTGTAATAACCGGGCTCATTCGAAAGCATCATGCCGACTTCAAGGGGAGTGACACCGGTTTTCGCAATGCGTTGCGGGCCTTCATGCACGGAGAGATACGACCCGATGCCGTGGCCTGTGCCGTGATCGAAATCGAGGCCGACATCCCAAAGCGGTTTGCGCGCAAAAGAATCAATTTGCGCACCCGTCGTGCCTTTTGGAAAAACAGCAGTTGCAATTGCGATATGGCCCTTCAATACCCGTGTGAAGCGGTCTTTCATTTCGTCTGTAGGCGTGCCGACGGCCATCGTGCGTGTAATATCTGTCGTGCCATCTTCATATTGCGCACCGGAATCAATGAGAAAGATTCCGTTTTCAATTTTGCGGTTTGAATCAATAGAGACCTTATAATGCGGAATGGCAGCATTTGCACCCGCACCGGCAATGGAGGGAAACGAAACATCTTTCAAAACGCCTGTGTCGCGGCGACATTCTTCTAATTTTTCCGTGGCGCTGATTTCGGTGAGATGACCTTTAATGGCTTCGCGATCAAACCAGGCCAAAAATTTCGACATTGCCGCGCCATCACGCGCGTGAGCGGCGCGCGAGCCTTCAATCTCGGCTTTGTTTTTTACAGCTTTCATGAGGGCTACAAAGTCAGTGCCGACATCAGCGCTGCCACCGGCTTGTTCAATTTTTCGAACGAGGCGTGTGGCTGCGGTGGCGCCATCAAAGCGAACGCGGGCTTTCGCTTTTCCCAATCGATCAAGCGCAACATCTAGCACTGAGGGTTCCGCAATCTCGGCAAGGTTTGCAACCGCATCGCGCGTGGCGTTCGAAAATTTCCGACCATCCATGAAGAGTTCGGGTTTTCCTTGTTGCGGTATAATCGCAAAGCCGAGGGGTAAAGGCGTGTGACCCACATCGCCGCCGCGAATATTGAAAATCCATGCGACAGCATGAGCGTCCGTAATCACAACCGCATCGGCATTCATGTCTTTAAGTTTTGATTGAATGCGTTTGATTTTTTGATCCGCCTCTTCACCGGCATAAGCGGGGCGATGCAACGTAACGGGTGCAATGGGAATTGCGGGGCGATCTGACCAAACTGAATCGATAGGGTTTGAGTCGAGCGCCACGAGTGAAGCATCGATTGACGAGCAGGCTTCTTCAAGGCGTTTTGTTCCTTCATGAGTATGAAGCCACGGATCGAAACCGAGTTTCATTCCCGCTTTGACATTTTTTTTGATCCATTGCTCGGGCGGATGTTCAATCAAATGTTCCGGTTTGAATAGCGACGTGTCCACTTGTTCGCGTACCTGCACTGTGTAGCGCCCATCAACAAAAATCGCCGCTTTGTCATGAAGTACAATCGCTGCGCCCCATGAGCCGGCAAACCCAGTGAGCCACATCAAGCGTTCGGAGGATGCGGGTACATATTCATTTTGATGTTCATCCGTGCGGGGAACAACAAAGCCATCAAGGCCACGTTTTTTCAATTCTTCGCGCAAGGCTTTGAGATGCGGTGCCCCTTGTGAGGGTTTTGTTTTTTGCCCAAAGCTTTGAAAAATCGCTTGGCTCATAGAAAATGTCCTCGCACAAAAGAAAATTACATACGTTTAAGAGGATGGCCTGCCACGCGATGCAAAAGCAAAGTGGCCCAGCCATCAAGATTGATACGCTTTTGAAGATGCCAGCCTTGCAACCCATAGGCATTCACAACACCCGGCACATCATGCGCGAGCAGGCCGGAGAGTACGATATCCGCATCAGGCGATGCGATCTTAGCGATTGACGGCGCGAGCCTAATCAAAGGCCGTGCGAGAATATTGGCAAAGACGAAATCGTAATGGTGGCTCATCATCAAAGCCGGATGCGAAACGCCCTTCGCGACAACCGGTCTCACAAAAGCACTCGCGCGATTAAGTTCGGCATTCGAGCGCGCGGCGTCAACGGTGACCGGATCAATGTCACCCGAGGCCACGGCCGCACGCAACGCGTGTGCGGCAGCAATCGCGAGCACGCCTGTTCCTGTTCCGATATCGATGACATGACGTGGTCGACGTCGTTTCAAAATATGATCAAGCATCAGAAGGCAACCGCGCGTTGTGCCGTGATGCCCTGTGCCAAAGGCAAGCGCCGCTTCAATCTCAATGCCGATTGAGTTTACGCCGATGCGGTTCCGATCATGCGCGCCATGGACACGGAACCGTCCGGCTTCAACAATAGAAAGTCCATCAAGCGAGGCTTTCACCCAATCTTTTTCGGCGATTGTTTCGAAGGTCAAAGCCCGTGCGGCGTGTTCACTCACCGTCTCACGGATGAGCGCGCGCATCGCCTCTTCATCAGGGGCATCAGCAAAATAGACTTCTGTTCCCCATCGACCTTCCGCTTCATTTTCGAAAGCTGCGGCGGCTGTTTCGTTGGGATCAAAAGTTTCCATGACAATGTCAGCGACAGCGCGCGCCGTCCGCTCGTCTGAATTTAGCCGCATGACATGGGTGGGATTTTTTGGGGTGAGACCTTCAAGCATAATGTTCCGTCTAGCATCGGTTGCGGATGAGGGAAAGCCGAACCTCTTGCGGGATTTCGCGATCTGGCGAGAATAGAAAAAGGGAAATGAACAGAGCGTCTATCCATGATGACCAACCCCTCAGATCAAGAGCGCGAAGCCGCTGCAATTCTGTGGCGCCATTGGCAGGCGGGAGCTCGAATCGACGCGTTGCCGAAGGGGTTGCGCCCGATGGACCGCGCAGCCGGGTATCGGATCGGCGCTTGCGTGGCCGCGCATGCGGGTGAGCATGTGGTCGGGTGGAAAATTGCGGCCACGAGTAAAGCCGGCCAAGCCCATATCAATGTTGATGGCCCTTTAGGCGGGCGATTATTATCCGGACGAATTTTAAAGCCTGACTCCGCTGTAACGCTTGGCGACAATATTATGAAAGTGGCAGAGGTTGAATTCGCTTTCCGCTTCGCGAGCGCTTTACCCTCTCGTGGTTCGGATTATTCATTTGATGAAGTGATGGACGCGGTGCAAAGTCTTCATCCATCGATTGAGATTCCGGATTCGCGTTACAATGATTTCACCGCCGTCGGTGCGCCGAGTTTGATTGCGGATACGGCCTGCGCCTCATGGCTGATGATTGGTGATGCCTTTGATGACTCATGGAGAATACTTGATCTCTCCGAACATGAAGTGCATGCGTTGAAAGCCGACAAGATTATTGCAAGTGGTGCCGGAAAAGCCGCGCTGGGCGATCCCCGCATCGCGCTTCACTGGCTTGTGAATGAAGTCGCCCACTATGCGGAAGGCCTCAAAGCGGGGGATGTCATTACAACAGGCACTTGTGTCGTGCCTGTTCCGATTGCGGGAGGCGATCACATGATCGCCGATTATGGCATTTTAGGGCGGATGGGCATTACGATTGTGTAATCAATAGAAATTAAATGACTAATGTCCACCGCCGCCGCGTGCGGGGTTGGCGCGTTTGATCGCCGGATTTCTTCAGCGCTTGCTGAGAGGCCCGCTTGAATTTCAGCAAGGGAAGCCGAGACAATTTGAATATCGAGAATGGCCATGAACATGCCAAACACCATGCCGGTGAAGGCTATAACACGCCGTGCAGTTAATACCGGCTGCGGCGGCCATGCTTGTGCGGGCGCGCTCATGGCTTTGTCGGATCAATCTCGACGGTAACCGAAAGGCCGGGGCGCAACAATTTCTCGCGTTTTAATTCATCCGGAAGCGCAATCCTTACAGCAACGCGTTGTACGACTTTGGTGAAATTTCCCGTCGCATTTTCAGGCGGCAGAAGAGAAAATTGAGCTCCTGTTGCGGGTGAGAGACTTTCAATACGGCCTTCAAACACGCGGTTGGGGAATGCATCAGCGCGAATTTCTGCGCGCATGCCGATTTTTAAAGAAGCGATTTGTGTTTCTTTCAAATTCGCTTCGACATAGACG
>VGCJ01000015.1 GCA_016870035.1 Alphaproteobacteria bacterium | reverse complement strand
CTCATTTTGCCAGGAGGCAAGCCGGATGATGGCGATGCTCAGCCATTGATAGGCACCAATCATATCCACCTCGGTGCCGACACCGGTGGCATAACACATACCAAGTGCATATTGGCCTTCGGGAGAACCGCCCTCAGCCGCTTTTTTGTACCATTTGACCGCCGCCACTTCTTCTTTCTTGACGCCCTGACCCATGCGGAACATTTCGCCCATCATATACTGTGCGGTGGGTTCGCCATCATCGGCGAGGGGCCTTAATTCCTTATAGGCCTTGGCAAAATTGCCTTGGCTATAGGAGGCAACGCCATCCGAGAGCGTCGTTGTCATAAAGGGGATGAGGACGAGCATTGTAAAGAAGGCCAGCGCGACGGTCGCGGCGATTGCGAGGGTCCAGCGAGTGCTATTCATGAGTGTGTGCCTGACGAACCCAAACCATACATTGCAGTAACTAGGCAATTTCCATGCCTCGCGCCAGTAGCGAAAGCGGACCCGCCGGATTTTGGTTTTGTCATAGAAGTGTCATAAAACGATTGCGTGTGCAGGCCGGTTCAAGGAGGGCGGGTCTTTGGAGATCCATATCTTTGCCGCCGTTCTGTTCGCGGCCATGCTTCACGCCGGGTGGAATACGCTCGTCAAAGCCGGTTCGGACAAGCTTGTCTCGACAACTTTAGTTGCTGCGGGCGGCGGGCTCATTGCGCTGCCTTTGATTTTTGTTACGCCCTTACCAGCGCCTGAATCTTGGCCTTATCTATTAGCCTCGGCAATCATTCATATTGGCTACTTCACTGCGATTGTTCTTCTTTATCGCAATGCCGATTTGTCCGTTGCCTATCCGGTCACGCGCGGCTCGGCGCCCCTTCTTGCAACCATTATTGCAGCCCTGACTCTCGGAGAGCTTCCAACCGGTTTGGCTTTAACGGGTGCTTTGTCTTTGAGCCTGGGAATCATGTGGCTTGCGACTGATGGTATTCGCAAAGGGGGACTCGATCGAACAACTTTATTTGTTGCTTTGATCAATGCAGGAATCGTCGCACTTTATACAGTTGTTGATGGTATGGGCGGACGCCTTTCGCAGCATTCCGTGAGCTACAATATCTGGCTTGAATTTCTTGATGGTCTCTTTTTTGTGCCGCTTGCGCTTTTCATTCGTGGTCGATCGTTGATACGCCCTTTAATCACCCAATGGAAAACAGGGTTGCTTGGTGGCGGCGCCGCTTTTGCGTCTTATGGGATTGCCATATGGGCGATGACAGAAACACCGATTGGCCATGTGGCAGCCGTGCGTGAATCATCAGTGTTTTTCGCAACACTTTTTGGCGCATTATTTCTGGGTGAAAAATTTGGACGCTCGCGTTATGTCGCGGCAGCTTTTGTTGCTCTCGGGCTTGCTGCATTGCGCTACGGATAATGCAAGCAAACCGCAGATTTTCTCAAGTAAAAGGCGTCCATAGCACATCTTCAATATGCGGTGCGTGTGTTGCAAGCATCACGAGACGGTCAAAGCCCAACGCAATGCCCGATGTTGGCGGCATAAAAGATAGCGCTCTGAGAAGGTCATCATCAATCGGATAGCGCTCACCATAAATTTTCTCCTTAAGCGTCATGTCTTTTTCAAAACGCTGCCTTTGTTCATGCGTATCCGTTAATTCGCAAAATGCATTTGCAAGTTCAACGCCGCAAACAAATAATTCAAATCGTTCCGCAACCAGAG
Organism: Alphaproteobacteria bacterium; assembly: GCA_016870035.1. Taxonomy (GTDB): domain Bacteria; phylum Pseudomonadota; class Alphaproteobacteria; order Rhizobiales; family Beijerinckiaceae; genus CAIUPE01. The sequence continues at coordinate 33,436 of VGCJ01000015.1, read as the reverse complement.
GATTTGATGGCTTTGGACGCGCAAGAACGGCTTCAGAAATCGGATATTCGCAAAGAATTGTTGGACGTGTGATTCCTAAATGCGGATCAATTTTTTCAACCATCACACGCGAAAATAAATCAGCCCAAGTGTCATCTTCCGCCACACGTATTCTGGTTTTGATCACGGCATGAGAGAGCCGATCGCGATCTGGCACACCTTCAGGCGTTGTGGCGAGGAGATCAATTTCGGCGAAACGTTCAAAAGCTTCAGCGACTGTGAGTCGTTCCGCATCGGCAAAGGGATCGCATGAATGACCGCGTTGCTTGAAAATTTTTACGCCGGATGTTTCTGCCGCCAAAGCGAGAAGCCTCATGCAATCGTTCATTAACGCCTCATAAGGCTCCTCCGTCCGATACCATTCGAGCATCGTAAATTCGGGTGCGTGCAGCGCACCGCGCTCGCGTGACCGAAAGACGCGGGCGAAATCGAAAATCCGCTTTTCACCCGCAGCAATCAGCTTTTTCATCGCGAATTCCGGAGAAGTATGGAGATAGCGGGTCGATGCCTCCCCATCCGCGCCCCTAAAATGGACCTCCATGGCGTGGAGATGGGTCTCATTACCGGGCGAGTGTTGAACCTGCCCGCATTCGACTTCGGTAAAGCCTTCGGCTTCAAAAAACTGCTGGAAAGCGGCTTTGATCCGGTTCCGCGCGAGGAGAAGGGGCCGGCGATCGGCATGACGGTTTTTATGCCACCAAGCTGACTCCATCCCCAAAATCGCCTCATCTTTTTGTTTTCGCATGGTTTTTTGACGGATCCTAGGTCACTTTTTTAGAACTTACTCTAGCGGTTTCCCGCCAAGTATGAGACAAGCGCGGCCATTCTGATCATCGGGCGCTCAGTCGCCACTTCTTACAAGGTTTCTTCCGTGCAAGTCATCGCCAGTTCGATCCGCAAGGGCAATATCATTGAACAAGACGGCCAGCTTTATGTTGTGCTGACCGCCGAAAATATTCATCCGGGCAAAGGCACGCCCGTGACACAGCTCGCGATGCGCCGGATTTCGGATGGCGTCAAAATCGCAGAACGTTATCGCACGACGGAAAATGTCGAGCGCGCTTTCGTTGAAGATCGCGATTTCAATTTTCTTTATCAAGACGCCGACGGCTATAACTTTATGAACAATGAAACCTTCGAACAAGTTTCGGTTTCATCAGACGTGATTGGCGATCAAGCCGTTTACTTGCAAGAAAACATGACCTGTGTCTTGTCGATGTTTGACGGTCGTTGTGTGGCCATTCAATTACCCGCTCGAGTCACGCTTGAAATCGTCGACACCGAACCAACCGTCAAAGGTCAAACCGCTTCGTCCTCTTACAAGCCTGCAACCTTGTCGAATGGTGCGCGGACCATGGTGCCGCCGCATATCACAGCGGGCACGCGCGTCGTGATCATGACGGAAGACGGGTCTTACGTCGAACGCGCCAAGGATTGATCATCAATGCGCGCGCTTCTTGACGTCATTCTGATTGCGTTAGAGCTTTACACATGGGCGATTATCATTTCCGCCGTTGTAAGCTGGCTCGTCGCGTTTAACGTCGTCAATATGCGTAACGAAGTCGTGCGGTCTGTGGCGATGGGTTTGTATCAAATTACAGAACCAGCGCTACGACCGATCCGTCGTATCCTTCCCAATCTCGGAACGATGGATATTTCACCAATCATACTTCTTTTGCTGATAATGCTGATTGAACGCATCATTCGGATGTATATCTATCCGAATGTGTTCTGATCACACGGCGCCTTTTTCGGTTGAGTCTGATGGACTCCGTCTCCACATCAGGCTCACACCCAAAGGCGGTCGTGATGCAATTGACGGGATTGAGCCGCTTTCGAATGGTCAATCGGTTCTGAAAGTCCGCGTGCGTGCTGTGCCCGAGGATGGTAAAGCGAATAAAGCGCTCATCAAACTGATCGCGGATAAGCTTGATTGTGCGGCGTCTTCTGTTGAAATTGTTTCAGGCGCAACCGCGCGTATCAAGATATTGAAAATTGCGGGCAATGGCCAAGCGCTTTGTGAAAGATTGAAATCGGGATTGTCTTCATGATCCGCCTTGCCCCTGGCACGTATCTTGATGAGAGTGAACTCATTGAGACTTTCGTGCGCGCATCGGGTCCTGGTGGTCAGAATGTCAACAAGCTCGCGACTGCCGTTGAATTGCGTTTCGATGTGTTCAATGCGCCGTGTCTTGATCAGGATATTAAAGAGCGTCTTGCCAAACTTGCAGGACGCCGCCTCACACTTGAAGGCGTGATCGTGATCTTCGCGCAGAAACATCGTACGCAGGAGATGAATCGGGCTGACGCACGCGAGCGTCTCTACGAGTTGATCAGGCAGGCGGCCAAACGGCCTATCCTCCGGCGACCCACCAAGCCGACATTGGCTTCGAAGAAAAGGCGGGTGGCGTCCAAGATCAAGCGCGGCGGCATCAAGGGCCTGCGCGGCAGACCCTCGTCGGATGAGTGAATCTCGACAAAAAATTAATCCTTAACCTCTATGAGCCTAAGACCATCGTCGCGGTTATGCCGCATTGCGGTAAAGCCCGATTTTGCGCTAAGACCCTTACGTGACGCTGTGTCCTTTGGGCATTAAACCAAGAAAACCAAGGTCTTCGCGATGGCCGTATCACGATCCCGCCCGCTTTCGCCGCATCTGTCGGTCTATAAAATGACCATCACTATGGCGATGTCGATCATTCATCGGGTTACCGGAGCAGCTCTTTATGTCGGCACCGTGCTCTTGGCGATCTGGCTCTCGGCCGCGGCCACGAGCCCTGAAGCCTTCGCCACTGTGCAAGCGCTTTGGGGGTCGATCCTCGGGCGCCTCGTGCTTCTCGGCTATACATGGGTGCTGGTTCATCACGCACTTGGCGGGCTCCGCCATTTCATTTGGGATTCTGGTGCGGGCTTTGGCCCCGAAAGACGCACCTTCGCTCAATTAACCCTTGTCGGATCTATTCTCATCACATTGGCGCTTTGGGCGCTTGGTTATTGGGTGAGGTAAGATCATGAGCAATTCATCCACCATGAAAACACCGATGAAGCGCGTGCGCGGTCTGGGCTCAGCGCGTTCGGGTACCGAGCATTTCTGGCTGCAACGTTTGACGGCTTTGGCCAATATCCCGCTGACGATTGGTTTTCTCTGCGTGGTCTATGCCGCACTTGGCAAAGATGCAGCGGCTGCGCGTGCGGTGCTCGCGCGACCCTTTGATGCTTTTATCATTGCGCTCTTTGTGATCTCGGGCGCGGTGCATATGAAGCTCGGCATGCAAACCATCATCGAAGATTATGTTCATGGCGAAGCCTCAAAATTAGCACTTCTCGCTTTGAATACATTATTTGCCTTTTTGATCGCGGCAGCGTGCGTGTTCGCGGTTCTTAAATTGACCTTCGGAGTATCATAATGGCCACTGCATCGCCTGCTTTGAATGGCAAAGCCTATGCGATCACGGATCATACTTTTGATGTTGTTGTCGTAGGCGCTGGCGGCGCGGGATTGCGCGCGACCGTTGGATGCGCACAAGCGGGTTTGCGCACAGCCTGTATCTCAAAAGTATTTCCCACGCGTTCACATACGGTTGCGGCACAAGGTGGTATCTCGGCGTCGCTTGGTAACATGGGACCTGATGACTGGCGTTGGCATATGTATGACACCGTCAAGGGTTCAGATTGGCTCGGCGATCAAGACGCGATTGAATATCTTTGCCGTAACGCACCGGAAGCCGTTTATGAGCTTGAACATTGGGGCGTGCCGTTTTCGCGTACTGAAGAAGGTAAAATCTATCAGCGTCCTTTCGGTGGGATGACAACTGAATTCGGCAAAGGCATCGCGCAACGCACATGTGCCGCCGCCGATCGCACGGGACACGCGATTCTGCATACGCTTTATGGACAGTCTTTGCGCTCAAACACCGAATTCTTCATTGAGTATTTCGCGCTTGATCTCATCATGGATGAGGAAGGTCGTTGCCGTGGTGTTATTGCGCTTAAAATGGATGATGGCACGATCCATCGTTTCCGCGCCAATGAAACCATTCTCGCGACGGGTGGCTATGGTCGCGCTTATTTCTCGGCAACCTCCGCACATACATGCACGGGTGACGGCAATGCGATGGTGTTGCGTGCAGGTCTTCCACTGCAAGATATGGAATTCGTTCAATTTCACCCGACAGGAATCTATGGTGCGGGCTGTTTGATCACCGAAGGCGCGCGTGGCGAAGGCGGCTATCTCACAAATTCTGCCGGTGAACGTTTCATGGAACGTTATGCACCAAGCGCAAAAGATCTTGCCTCGCGTGACGTTGTCTCACGTGCGATGACAATGGAAATTCGCGAAGGTCGTGGTGTTGGCAAACATAATGATCACATCTATCTGCATCTTGATCATCTTGATCCTAAAATTTTGCATGAACGCCTTCCTGGTATTTCGGAGAGCGCAAAAATTTTCGCAGGCGTCGATGTAACGAAGGAACCGATTCCGGTACTCCCAACCGTACATTACAATATGGGCGGTATTCCAACCAATTATCATGGCGAAGTGCTTACCAAGAAAGACGACAATGCCGATACAATCGTTCCCGGTCTGATGGCGATTGGTGAAGCGGCTTGCGTATCCGTGCATGGTGCCAATCGTTTGGGTTCGAATTCGCTCATCGATCTTGTAGTGTTTGGCCGCGCCGCTGGATTGCGCGCTGCCGAACTCGTCACGCCGGGTGAGAAGCAAGCAGAGCTCGCAAAAGATTCGGCCGATCAAGCGCTCTCACGTTTGGATCGGTTCCGTCACGCTTCGGGCTCCACACCGACAGCCGCACTGCGCCTCAAAATGCAAAAGACCATGCAAACCAATTGTGCGGTCTATCGCACGGGCGAAATTCTCTCTGAAGGCCAAAAGCTCATTTACGATGTGTGGCGTTCTGCTGCCGACATCAAAGTCACGGATCGTTCATTGATCTGGAATACGGATCTTCTTGAAACGCTTGAATTTGACAATCTCATTGTACAAGCAGTGACGACGATGGACTCGGCGGCCAATCGTCAGGAAAGCCGTGGCGCACATGCGCGTGAAGATTTTTCAAATCGGAATGACAAGGAATGGATGAAACACACGCTGAGCTTCATCGACTCGACGAAGCAAGAAACGATTATCGATTATCGGCCGGTGCATACTTATACGATGTCGAATGATATCGAATATATTGCGCCGAAAGCGCGTGTGTATTGAGAGCGGTCGGGAGAGCGAACCATGGTTGAATTAACGCTTCCGAAAAATTCACGTGTGGTGGAAGGTAAGATTTGGCCTAAGCCACAAGGTGCTAAACGTGTCACCGAGTTTCGTATCTATCGTTACGATCCGGATGGCGAAAACAATCCGCGCGTTGATACTTATTATGTTGATCGCGATGATTGCGGGCCGATGGTGCTCGACGGGATCATCTGGATCAAATCGAAGATTGATCCGACGCTTACATTCCGCCGTTCCTGCCGTGAAGGGATTTGCGGTTCATGCGCGATGAATATAGACGGGTTGAACACGCTCGCCTGCATTAAGGGCATGGATGAAGTCGCGCATCCGATCCGCATTTATCCTTTGCCGCATATGCCGGTTGTGAAAGATCTCGTGCCGGACCTCATCAATTTTTATGCGCAACACGCCTCGATTGAACCTTGGCTTCACACGTCAACGCCTGCGCCTGAAAAAGAATGGAAGCAATCACGCGAAGACCGCGAAAAACTCGATGGTCTTTATGAATGCATTCTTTGCGCAAGCTGTTCGACCTCATGCCCAAGCTATTGGTGGAATGGCGATCGCTATCTTGGCCCCGCCGCGTTGTTGCAGGCCTATCGCTGGTTGATTGACTCACGTGATGAGGCGACAGGCGAACGTCTTGATCATCTTGAAGATCCGTTCCGGCTCTATCGTTGTCACGCCATCATGAATTGCGCGAATACATGTCCGAAGGGATTGAACCCTGCAAAGGCCATCGCGGAAATCAAGAAGATGATGGTGGAGAGAAGGGTTTAATTTTTTGCTCTCGTTGAACTTAACAAAAAACCCGCCTTTCGGCGGGATTTTTTATTTAATGTCTCAAGGTATGCGTTCACTGAACGAGCTTCGGACCGCCGCTTGTTACAGGTTCGCTTTCTGCCATGATGCCGAGGCGACGAGCGACTTCCGCATAGGCTTCGACAAGGCCGCCCATATCGCGGCGGAAACGGTCTTTGTCGAGCTTGTCATTTGATTTGACATCCCAGAGCCGCGCCGAGTCGGGCGAGATTTCATCTGCCAACACGATCCGCATCATGTCGCCTTCCCAAAGTCGTCCGCATTCGATTTTGAAATCGACGAGGCGGATGCCGGCGCCCAAAAAGAGACCCGAGAGAAAATCATTCACACGCAAAGCGAGCGCCATGATGTCATCAAGCTCTTGCGGTGTCGCCCAACCGAAAGCGGTGATGTGTTCTTCCGATACCATCGGATCATTGAGCTCATCCTTCTTGTAATAGAACTCGATGATCGAGCGCGGTAGCGGCGTACCTTCTTCAAGGCCAAGTCGCGTTGCGAGCGAACCGGCGGCGATGTTGCGCACCACCACTTCTAGAGGAATGATCTCGACTTCGCGGATCAATTGCTCACGCATATTCAAACGGCGAATGAAATGTGTGGGCACACCAATCGCATTCAAATGCTGGAATATGAATTCCGAAATGCGATTGTTCAAAACGCCTTTGCCGTCGAGAACGGCGTGTTTCTTGGCGTTGAACGCGGTGGCGTCATCCTTGAAATGTTGGACCAAGGTGCCAGGCTCAGGACCCTCATAAAGGATCTTCGCCTTGCCTTCGTAAATGCGACGGCGGCGGTTCATCATGAATAACCAGGGTTTGAGAGGTTTTGGGAAATGTCGCCTCTCTATAGGGGAAAACATCTCGATAAAGCAATGGCGGAGGGCTCAAGACCTGTTGCCGCTCATGATCTAGGCCAAAGCGTGGCTTAATTTTCTCCTCTAACGTGGCGCCTGCTGCAGGAGAGCATTTCTGTTGCTGTGATGTAGGGCTCCTGAGTTTTGTGAGGCGTAAATGAGCGTATTTGATGAGAGAGAATGCGCTTTCGAGGTTAAATTTGCCCATGATGAAGCGGTTCGGTTTCGCGTTCACGCGCGGCGCGATAAATTGCTGGGCCTCTGGGCAGGCGACAACTTGGGTAAATCCGGCTCTGCTCTTCAAGATTATGCGATGAGCCTGGTTCTCTCGGAGCTTGGTTGAGATGGTGAGGCGGCTTTGCGAAAGAAAATCGTGGATGATTTTGCAGCAGCCGGGCTTACGCTCTCGGCAAGTGATTTTACCCAAAAAATGAACCTCTATCTCGCGGAAGCCATGCGTGAACTCGCACTGAGCGAATAATCCCGCACCCTTGTCTCATGGGGAGCGGATGCGTAGTGTTCCGGCTTCCGTGAGGGCGAGGAGTTTCATGATGCCGTATCTTTCGACGATCAGCGCTTTGTCTAACCGCCTCGGCGGAGGGTCGGGTCTTCTCACTGCATGGGTTGGAATGCCTGACCCGGTCGTTGCCGGACATTTGGCGCTCGAAGATTTCGATGTTGTTACCCTCGATATGCAACATGGTGCGAATGATATCGCTTTAGTACGACAAGGCATTTTGAATGTGACGCTTGCGGGCAAACCCAGCCTCGTTCGCATTCCTGTCAATGATTTTGCCACTGCCTCACGCGTTCTTGATTTTGGTGCCGCAGGTGTGATCGCGCCCATGATCAATTCAAAAGCGGATGCGGAAGCGTTTTTGTCCTTTATGAAATTTCCGCCAGTTGGTCAGCGCAGTTGGGGCCCAACCATTGCCGTAGGGCTTACTGGGCAAACGCTTGATGATTATCTGGCTAAAGGTAATGCGATGTCGGTTGCGATTGCGATGATTGAAACACGTGAAGCGCTCGCAGCTCTTGATGATATTCTAGCGCTTGATGGAATCGATGCCGTCTTCGTTGGCCCATCTGATCTTTCAATTGCTTTGTCAAATGGTTCAAATGTGAAGCCGTCGCGCGCGGACGTTCTCGACGCACTTGATCATGTGAGGCAAAGCGCTCATGCGCATAAGAAAGCGGCATGTTGTTTTGCGCCGACACCCGCGATGGCCAAAGACCTTGCCAAAAAAGGTTATGATCTCATGGCGATTGGCACTGATTTTTCACAATTAAGAAGCGGCGCGCGAGCGCAAATCGATATCGCGCGCGGCCGCTCCTGATTTTTCTGCTCAGAATTAGACTTTAATTCTGTCCTTCGCCTGAAGATTTCATCTTGCCATCTCCATGATGACCGTGATGGCCCCCGCCCATCGGCATGGACCAGCGCAACGCGTCGCGTTGCTTGTCATTAAGCTTTGCATACAGCGCGTCTGCAGTCGGCCGAATGATCTTCACAGCTTCAAGCATGGGAGAAAGATGGTTTTCCATTGCGGCGCGGCGACCTGTTGGCGTTAGATCGGCGCTTTCTTTGTCTTGATCACACGAGGCCTTCAAACCGTCTTGCGCTTTTGTCACCGCCGATTTTAGAGCGTCCAGTTCAGGCTTTTGAGCATCTGTTGGTTTGATCGCGCGCTCAAATCGCTCAACCATTTTCACACTCATCGGACCTTTCATATCATAGGCATGCGATCCACCGCGCATTATTTTGTCCATATGATTTTCAGGTCTCGCAAAGGCAAAGGCCGCGCCCTCCGCGACGAGAATGGAAACGGCACCGGCAAGAAGAAGCTTTTTACTGGCTTTCATGAATAAAACTCATTGAAGATAAACCTGTAACATCAGGCGATGAGATATCCTTACGCCTCTCACCATGTTCGAGGCGTGGCCGGAACATTAAAAAGAGTTAAACCTTCGACCCCTTGAAAAAGGCGATTGAAATTCTAATCGAGAATGCCTTCTTTAGTGTTCAATGCATCAGCCAATCGTGTTTTGGCGCTTCCGGGTTGCAAGGGCTTTTGTTGCGATTCATGCGGTCTCCAGCCAGACACCCAGAGACATTCGAATGTCGCGCGAATACGTCCATCGGCGTCACTGTAATTTTCGGCATAAATCCCAAGCGCGCGTAACAAGGTCTTTCGACGTAGGGGCGTCTTGCGTCTTTCGATGAGGACATTCGTCCCGCCCATTGCACGTAGATCTGAAAAAAGTGCCAAAGGCGTTTGATAGCGCACAGTGATGGTTTCGGTATCAACCACTGGCAAAGCAAAGCCTGCACGTTGCATGAGCGCGCCGATATCACGTAAATCTGCAAAAGGTGACACACGCGGACTCAATCCGCCTTCGCATTCGATTTCAGCGCGCGCAAATGAGTCACGTAACTCATGAAGCGTTTGTCCTCCTAAGAGACAAGCGATGAATAAACCATCGGCTTTCAAGGCGCGTTTGATCTGGATGAGGAGACCCGGAAGATCATCGACCCATTGAAAGGCAAGGAGTGACACCACCGCATCAAGACTTTGTGGCGCAAAAGGCACAAGGGATGTTTCACCAATGATGTTTTGCCACGCGCCTGTGCCGAGCACTTCAGCAAGCGGCGCTTGCCTGATGATATTTTTGAAACGTTGTGAAGCGAAAAGTTTTAATGCTGCATGCGGCCCAAGCGTGCCGATATCGGCGACTGTTTCGAAAGATCGCGCAAGCGCCTCTAAACGTAATTCGAAATCGTCCGCCACTCGCTCTAATAGAAAATAGGTTGCGCCTATTTTGAGAGCGCGTTTGAGGCGTGTGTGCAAAAGCAACTGGTCAAAGAGACAGGGTGCGTCAGTCATAAACACGCTTTATGCTCTCTTCATTTTGAGGTCAAAGCGGAAACGCGTTTCATGTCCCGACTGCCTGATGGTTTATGCCTTGCCACTCATCTGCGTCACGGCGCGAAAGGGACATTCGGCGCACTTGTCGATTTATTATGGCCGCCATCTTGCATCGGATGTGGCGCGGCGGTTATTGAGCCGGATCGATTTTGCGCCACTTGTTGGCAGGGGTTGCCGTTTATCTCACCGCCCGTCTGCCAGCGCTATGGCGTTCCCGTGCCCTTTGATCTCGGGCCAGAGCCATTGTCACCGTTGGCGGTGTCTGATCCGCCAGTTTTCGAACGCGCGCGGGCGGCCTTTCGGTATGATGGCCTGGCCCGCGACCTTGTTCATCACTTCAAATGTGGCGACCGCACCGAATTGGCCCGCCCGATGGGGCGCTTGATGGCGGAAGCGGGAAAGGCACTACTCTACGACACGTCGCTTATCGTACCGGTGCCTTTGCATCGCTTCCGCTTTTTGGGGAGGCGGTTTAACCAGGCAGCACTTCTCGCCAAAGAGATCGGTGTTTTTGACGCTAAAGCCGGTGGGCTATGAGGTGTTAGCGCGCATCAAAGCGACCCGTCCGCAAGTGGGGCTCACGCGGGCCGAGCGGGCGGATAATCTCGCGCGCGCCTTCGCCGTTCCGGATCATGAGCGGCATCAGGTCGCCCGACGGCGCATTCTTTTGATTGATGATGTGATGACCTCGGCGGCGACCGGAAATGCCTGTGCACGCACTTCGCTCAAAGCGGGCGCCTCGGCGGTCGATCTTCTCGTTTTTGCCGTTGTGGCAAAGGCCTAATTTCGGTCTATATAGAGAAGGACTATTCGACAGAGGCGCGTTCTGATGCAACCGGTCACGATCTACACAAAATCCTGGTGCCCCTATTGCCATTCGGCCAAAGATCTTCTGACAACAAAAGGCGTTGTCTTTAACGAGATCGATGTATCCGAAGGCGGCGAGAAGCAAGCCGCGATGGCAGAGCGTGCGAATGGTCGCTCGTCAGTTCCGCAAATTTTCATTGGTGCTACCCATGTTGGCGGGTGCGACGATCTCTATGCGCTCGATCGAGCGGGCAAACTTGACCCGTTGCTCCAAGCTTAGAACGGAAATTTGATGTCTCACTCTTTCATAGCCGCGTGCGTGCAAATGTGCGGCCGCAAGGATCCCGTAGTCAATCGTGATGATGCCGTGCGCATGATCCGTGAAGCCGCTTCACGTGGCGCCACTTTTATTCAAACGCCGGAAATTTCGAATCTCGTTAATCGTGATCGCGAAACGATGATGAAAAGTCTTTTCACCGAAGACACCGATCCCATGTTGCTTGCGTTTAAAGCGCTCGCGCGTGAATTGAAGATCACGATTCATGCGGGCTCATTGTCGATCAAGAATAGTGATAAAGTTACAAACTGCGCTTTTGTGATCACACAAACAGGCAATATCGCTGCGCGCTATGATAAGATTCATCTCTTTGATGTTGATCTTGCCAATGGTGAAACATGGCGTGAGTCCAATATATTCACTGGCGGATCTGAAGCCATTGTCGTTGACATTCCGAACGCAAAGCTCGGCGTATCGATTTGTTATGATGTCCGCTTTCCCTATCTCTTTCGCGCGCTTGCCGATCATGGCGCAACTGTTTTGAGTGCGCCTGCATGTTTCACAAGACAAACGGGTGAGGCGCACTGGTCTATTTTGCAACGGGCGCGCGCAATCGAAAATGGTGCCTTCATGATTTCAGCAGCGCAAGCGGGCTTGCATGAAGATGGCCGTGAAACCTACGGCCACTCGATGATTGTTGATCCGTGGGGCCGTGTTTTGGCTGAAGGCGATGACAAGCCAGGGCTCATTTTAGCCGAAATCAACACAGATGCTGTTATAGAAGCGCGCAGTCGTATTCCATCTCTGCGTCACACACGTCCGACCCCCGTTAGTGTTTATTAACTGGTCAAAGTAGATATTCGTCCCTCATGATCAAATATCAATTACACTGCGATGATGGCCATGATTTTGAAGGATGGTTTCCTTCAAGCGAGGCTTTTGAAAAACAGAAGAAGCGCGGTTTTGTCGCTTGCGCCATTTGCGGAAGCAATAAAGTTGATCGCGCAATCATGGCGCCATCAGTTGCGCGCACTGATAATCGGACGCAGGCTTTACCAACTGAATTTGTGAATGAAGTGCCCACACCGTTGATCTCTGATGAAGAGCGCGAGCTTCGTCGTCGCCTTTCTGAATTGCGTGCCGAGATGATCAATGACGCTGAAGATGTCGGTGAAGATTTTGCCGAAGAAGCCCGCAAGATTCATTTTGGCCAACGGGACGCAAAACAGATTTACGGCCGCACCACTTTGGCTGACGCGCGTGATCTTCTTGATGAAGGTATCGGTGTGTTGCCGCTGCCTCCTTCTTTTGATGACGCAAATTGATAAAGTTTAATCGCGCACCGCCGTGAGCATATAATTAACATCCATATCACGTGATAGTTTCCAGTGATTGGTGAGTGGATTGAGAACAACACCCGCTTGATAATCAAGCATCAATCCATCGCGCTCAATCGCGCGCGTGAGTTCTGAAGGTGTAACAAATTTTTCCCATTGATGTGTGCCGCGCGGCAACCATCGCAAAACATATTCCGCACCGACAATCGCAAGCGCAAAAGCTTTGAGCGTTCGATTCAAGGTCGCCATAACAAGAAGACCACCGGGTTTTACGGCGGCGGTGCAAGCGGTAATAAACGCATCAACATCGGCAACATGTTCGACAACTTCCATTGCGAGCACAATGTCGAACCGCGCACCTTCTTCAACGAGTGATTCAATAGTCGTTTGTCGATAATCGATTGAGAGCCCGCTTTTTGACGCATGTAGTTTGGCAACTTCAATATTGGTCGGCGCGGGATCAATGCCTGTCACATTGGCGCCAAGCCGGCTCAAAGGTTCGCAGAGAAGACCGCCGCCGCAACCGATATCAACCACTGAAAGTCCAGCAAGCGGCTTGGCCTCCTCACCATCGCGGCCAAAGCGCTTGAGCGCTCGTCCGCGAATGACCTGTAACCGGACGGGGTTGAACCGGTGTAGAACCCCCATGGGGCCTTTCTCATCCCACCAGGTCCGCGCGATCCGCTCGAACCGGGCGACCTCGTTTTCATCGATCGTTGAGCCATGGGCATTTGTCATTGGAAATTCCTTTGCCTTTCGGCGTCCACAGTCCTGGTCGGGCGGTTGACAGAGGGCCCCCACGCCGCCATGGATATGCGCCTTTTTCAACCGGCAATACGCAGGACGCAAGTCCGCTCTGGCCCCTTGTTTCAAGACGGTTTCCCGTTCTGATGAAAACCTTTGTGATGAAATTTGGCGGAACTTCGGTCGCCAATCTCGACCGGATCCGCAATGTCGCCCTACATGTGAAGCGCGAAGTTGAGGCGGGGTATCACGTTGCGGTCGTGGTTTCAGCCATGTCGGGCAAGACCAATGAGCTCGTCGCCTGGTGTAAAGACGCCGCCCCGCTCTATGACCAACGCGAATATGACGCGGTCGTGGCCTCGGGCGAGCAGGTGACCTCGGGCCTTTTGGCTATGGCGCTCCAGAATATAGGCATTCCAGCCCGCTCCTGGCAGGGCTGGCAAATTCCGCTTCATACGGACGATGCTCATGGGTCCGCCCGTATTTCCGGTATGGACGGAGCCGGCATTATCGACGGGTTCCGGAAACGCAATGAAGTGGCCGTTATCGCGGGTTTTCAGGGCATACACGCGGAAACAGGGCGCGTGACGACTTTTGGCCGTGGCGGTTCGGACACCAGCGCGGTGGCGATTGCTGCTGGACTCAATGCCGAGCGCTGCGACATCTATACCGACGTTGATGGGGTCTATACGACCGATCCGCGCATTGTTCCCAAGGCGCAACGGCTCGAAAAAGTTGCCTTTGAAGAAATGCTCGAAATGGCTTCGATGGGGGCCAAAATCTTGCAAGTTCGTTCCGTTGAACTCGCGATGACACATCGGGTGCCAACTTATGTGCGGTCATCATTCGATGATCCGGCGGATCCAAAACCCGGAACCCTAATCTGCGGCGAGGAGGATATTGTGGAACAACAAATCATCACCGGCATTGCCTATTCCAAAGACGAGGCTCAAATTACCTTGCGCCGTGTCGCCGATAAGCCCGGCATTGCCGCAGCCATTTTCGTTCCGCTCGCGGATGCGAATATCAATGTTGATATGATCATTCAGGTTGTGTCGGACGACACGACCACGACCGATATCACCTTCACTGTGCCGACCGCCGATTTTGAACGTGCGAAGACCATTCTCGAGGGACTGCGCGGAACAATTGGTTATGCGTCACTGCAAGGCGCCACGGATGTCGTTAAAGTATCGGCGATCGGAGTGGGGATGCGCAGTCATGCCGGCGTCGCGGCAAAGGCCTTCAAGGCGCTTGCGGAAAAAGGCGTCAATATCCGTGCGATCACAACCTCTGAAATCAAATTCTCGGTGTTGATTGATAGCGCTTATACGGAATTGGCTGTCCGCACGCTGCATTCGCTCTATGGCCTCGATAAGGCCTAAGCGCGACGTTTCGATGCAGGGCTGATGGGTCAGGGTCGATCCAGACTGTTTTGCAACTTTGTGTAAAGAAGACTAAAGCAAGATTCAGTACGCATCCTTTTTTGGGAATTCGTGTTTATGGGTGCTTTCCGATCAAGATCGGACGAGGGAAACTGAGTCATGCGGTCATCACACGGTGGACCGAGAGTGTTGTTACGCCGCCTCCGCGAAGTCATGGCGGAGCCGGTCAGCGCTCAGGCACGCCTTGATAAAATCGTGACCTTGATTGCGGCCAATATGGTCGCCGAAGTGTGTTCCTTTTATGTGATGCGTGCCGACAACATGCTTGAACTCTTCGCCACCGAAGGGTTGAAGCGCGAAGCCGTGCATATGACGACCATGAAAGCCGGCGAGGGTCTTGTGGGCTTGATTGCTCTTCAAGCCGAACCGATGAATGTGCAGGACGCGCAGCATCACCCCGCCTTCTCCTATCGTCCGGAAACCGGCGAAGAAATCTATCAATCCTTCCTCGGGGTGCCAGTCTTACGTTCCGGCAATACGCTTGGCGTTCTCGTTGTTCAGAACCGCGCGCACCGTCTTTATACGGATGAGGAAGTCGAGGCGCTGCAAACCACCGCGATGGTGCTTGCCGAGATCATTGCCGCCGGTGAATTGAAATTGCTTGCTCATTCGGGATCAGATATTGCGCTTACGCGCTCCTTGACACTCTCGGGTCAGCCTTTGTCTGATGGGGTTGGTTTGGGTTATGCGGTGTTGCATGAGCCACGCATTGTAATTTCCAATCTCATTGCGGATGACACGGCCAAAGAACAACAACGAATTGATGAAGCTGTTGCCGATTTGCGCGTGTCCATCGATCAGCTTGTTGATCGCGGTGACGTGATGCATGGCGGCGAACATCGCGAGGTTCTTGAAACCTATCGTATGTTTGCCAATGACCCAGGCTGGATGCGTCGCCTGCGTGAAGCGGTGCAAACGGGTCTCACGGCCGAAGCCGCCGTCGAACGTGTGCAATCAGATAATCGCGCGCGCATGTTGCGTCAGACGGATCCTTATCTGCGTGAGCGCTTGCATGATCTCGATGAATTGGCCAATCGGCTACTTCATCGATTACTTGGTCGTGACATGATTGATGGCCGTGTGCTTTTGCCTGATAATGCCATTCTGATTGCACGCTCGATGGGTCCGGCCGCTTTACTTGATTATGATCGCTCAAAACTGCGCGGACTTGTGCTCGAAGAAGGCGGGCCAACAAGTCACATCGCCATTGTTGCGCGTGCACTTGGTATTCCTGCAGTCGGTACAGTTGAAAACATTACGGGTGTTATTGTTGCCGGAGATGCGATCATTGTCGATGGCGGTGCGGCGCAAGTACAAGTTCGTCCGCAGCCTGATATCAAAGAAACCTATAAGGAAAAAGTGCGCCTCAGAGCGCGTCGTCAGGAACAATATCGCATACTGCGTGATGTACCTTCGGTTACAAAAGATGGTCAATCGATTAAGCTCAATCTCAACGCGGGACTTCTCATTGATCTACCGCATATTGAAGACACAGGCGCTGATGGCATTGGTCTGTTTAGAACCGAATTGCAGTTTATGGTGTCGGCGCGGATGCCGAATACGAATGAACAAATTAGTTTCTATCGCACGGTTTTAGAAGCTGCGCAGAAGAAGCCTGTAACATTTCGTACGCTCGATATTGGAGGCGATAAAATTCTTCCCTATATGCGTACGGGTGGGGAAGAAAATCCGGCGCTTGGATGGCGCGCCATTCGTATTGGGCTTGATCGTCCTGGTTTGTTGCGCGCGCAATTGCGTTCGATGTTGAAAGCCGCAAAAGATCATGACCTTCGCATCATGTTCCCGATGGTGGCAACAGTTGACGAATTTGATCGCGCCAAAGCGATTGTCGAACGTGAGATTCATCATCTCGAACGTTATGGCCACGGCTTGCCAAGAAGCATCAAGCTTGGCGTGATGATTGAAGTGCCCTCCTTACTTTTCGAGATCGATGAAATCTGTAAGCGTGCAGATTTTCTCTCCGTCGGGTCAAATGATCTGATGCAGTTCTTATTTGCAGCCGATCGTGAAAATCCAATGATGGCAGCACGTTTTGATCCTTTGAGTCCAGCATGCCTGCGTGCTTTGAAAAAGATCGCAGAGGCGGGAACTCGCATGAGTATTCCTGTTACTTTATGCGGTGAATTAGGTGGGCGACCTATTGAAGCGATGACCTTGATTGGTCTTGGTTATCGCTCGCTTTCAATGTCACCCGCCTCTATCGGCCCTGTAAAAGCGATGTTGATTGAACTTAACGCCGCGACGATTGCCGAGAATCTAGAAAAACTTCTCGATCAATCAAATGGCGTTGCGACATTACGCCCGCAGATAGAGAGTTTTGCGCAGTCTCACGGTATTCCGGTCTAGCGACGCTTTCGCGCTGCTACCCATCATCGCTTTTCTTTTCCATTCTTCTTAAAAAATCATGGCTCTCAATAGACAAAAACTCGATGCGATTCTCGCGCGTCATGCCGCTGTTACCGATCGCTTGAATAGCGGGCCGGATACGGAAAGTTTCGTTGCTTTGTCGCGTGAATTGTCTGAACTTGATCCGGTTGTCGAAGGCATCCGTGTTTTGCGCTATGCTGAAAAAGAACGCGATGATCTTCAGTCTCTTTTGGCTGATACTTCAACAGATTCTGAGATGCGCGCGCTGGCCGAAGATGAATGTCATGGTGTGGAAGAGCGCGTTAAAAAATCAAAACATGCTTTGCGCTTATTGCTGCTGCCGAAAGATTTGGCGGACGAGCGCGGCGCGATCCTCGAAGTTCGCGCTGGAACGGGCGGCGATGAAGCCTCGTTGTTTGCCGGTGATCTCTTCCGCATGTATGAACGTTATGCGGCAGGAAGACGCTGGAGTGTCGAAATTCTTTCAACATCTGAAGGAACGGTCGGAGGTTTTAAAGAAATCATCGCCGAGATTCGTGGTCATGGTGTTTTCGGTCGATTGAAATTTGAAAGCGGCGTTCATCGCGTTCAACGGGTACCAGATACTGAAACACAGGGTCGTATTCATACATCAGCGGCAACGGTTGCCGTTTTGCCGATTGCCGAACCGGTTGATGTGGTCATTGATGACAAGGATCTTGTGATTGAAACCATGCGCGCGGGCGGCGCCGGTGGTCAGCACGTCAATAAAACTGAAAGCGCGATCCGGATCACTCATGTGCCATCAAGCATTGTTGTGATGATGCAGGATGAACGTTCACAACATCGCAATCGCGCAAAAGCGATGGAGGTTTTGCGCACGCGTCTTTATGATCGCGAGCGACAGAAGCGCGCTGATGTTGAGGCAGCAGAGCGTCGCGGTCAAGTCGGATCAGGCGATCGCTCTGAGCGCATTCGCACCTATAATTTTCCGCAAGGCAGATTGACCGATCATCGCATCAATCTCACGCTTTATAAATTACCGGAAATTGTTGCAGGCACTGCACTTGATGAAGTCATTGAGCCTCTGATTGCCGAACATCAAGCTGCCTTGCTCGGTGCGGAGGAATTATAAGATGTTGATCAAAGACTCGATGACACGTGTGGAAGCGTTGAAATATCTTGGTGAAGTGTTTCGTGGTGTTGGTATTGAAACTGCGCAACGTGATGCACGTTTGCTCCTTCTTAACGCCGCCGGAATTGAGCATATGGATCTCTTGCGCGGTCCACGTGAAACGTTAGGTGCCGATTTGGCCCAACGTCTACAAAATTATGTTTCGCAGCGCGTGACACGAGTTCCTGTCGCGCGCATTTTGGGTGAATGGGAATTTTGGTCTTTGCCTTTCACGCTTGTGGCTGAAAGTCTTGTTCCGCGCCCTGATAGTGAAACGGTTGTGGCTGCGGCATTAATTGCACTGAAAGAGCGACGTCATGCGAATGATGGGCTTCGTATTCTTGATCTCGGTACAGGGTCCGGATGTCTTTTGATTTCGCTTCTCCACGAAATGAAAGGTGCGCGCGGTGTTGGTGTCGATATTGCGCCGGAAGCGATTGCGATTGCTCAGCATAATGCGGAAAGAAATGGCGTTGCCGATCGCGCGTCTTTTGAAGCCGCGCATTGGGGGAAAGGTGTGACGGGACCTTTTGATCTCATCATATCCAATCCTCCTTATATTGCGGATTCGATTATTGATACGCTTGAACCTGAAGTGCGTGTTCATGATCCACGCCTTGCGCTGTCTGGTGGCGCAGATGGGCTAGACGCCTATCGCGCGATTGCGGATGCACTGCCCGAGCTTCTCGCACTTGGCGGGATCGTCGCGCTTGAGATGGGGTCGGATCAGGCCGAATCGGTGCCTGCGATCTATCGCGAGCGAGGCTATGAGATTGAAGGTCCCTTCGCCGATTTCGGCGCGCGTCCACGGGCGATTGTCCTCCGGCGACCCTGATTTTTTCGACCTTCTCCTCTGAAAGCTTTTGGATTGAGGGATTTTACAATTGCGGTTTTGGGGGCTTCCGTGTAGACACAATCTCGTTGTTGTCGACCATTACGGTTTCGAAGCGTTTGGAGCTTCGCTTGGACGACTTCCCTGTCCTGAAACAATTGAGCATGGTCCGGCCTGAATTGGGTCCAAGACTGACAAGAGCCATGAGGCTTGCTCCTGAGACGGTGGCGCCAGATGCGCCATAGGAAGACCGATCGGGTCCATAAATCGAATTTTCAGCCCAATTGACCACATTATTTCGCCAAGTCCGGTTCTAAATTGACCGGCAAACAAGGGACTCTCGATGAGACCGAACCATCAGAAAAATCGCATGCGGGGCCGAAACCGGGGGGGTGGAGGCGGCGGTAAAGGTCCAAATCCGCTCACGAGATCTTATGAATCGAATGGTCCGGACGTTAAAGTTCGTGGCACTGCCCAGAATATTGCGGAGAAATATCTCCAGCTTGGCCGCGATGCGCAGGCCACAGGCGATCATGTGCAGGCCGAGAGCTATTTCCAACACGCTGAACATTATTTCCGGCTGATTGCTGCCGCCCAAGAGCAGTTCCGTCTCCAAAATCCCGGTTATCGTGGATTTGATCAGACGGATGGCGAGGGCGATGAGGGGGATGATGAACAGCCCTCTTCATCCGGTCCGCAAGTCGAGCCCCGCGGCTTTGCCTCGCAGCCGAATGTTGGCGATGAGGGAACACGTGGCGATGAGCAACCGCGTGAATTTATCCCGCGTGAAGGTCGCGGGCCGAGGCCCCCCTTCCGTGATCGTGATCAGCAACGCGGATTTCAGCCGCGTGAACACCGCGAGCCGCGTGACAATCGCAATTTCCAACCGCGCGAAGACCGGTTTCAACGCCAGCCTTCGCCCATGCCGCTTGAAACCGAGCAACCGGGTTTGCCGTCTTTCATCACGGCTCCGGTTCGGACCGCACCGATTGAAGCTGATCACGCATCAAGCGTTTCCGACGCCGCGCCTTCAGCGGATGCCGGTGATTTTGGCGTGCCGATTGGCATCCGCCGTCGCGGTCGCCCGCCACGGGTGAGACCGGATGAAGAAGGTGTTCAGGGCGAATAGAGGGTCATTCGCTAACCATCTTGAATTCAGGGAGGCTCCGGCCTCCCTTTTTTATTGGCCTAAAATCATGCCCCCTCTTTTGTCCACACTTAAGCCTTCCTATCTCATGGGGTGAAAGGGATCGCCCCTGAGGGGTCCCGCGTTTGAAAGGAGCCATTCACCGCGCTCTTCCAAGAGGTGGCGGATCGGCGGCCAAAGGAGTGAGTTATGGATTTCGAAAAATATACGGATCGCGCGAAAGGCTTTGTCCAATCCGCACAAATGCTCGCCATGCGCGAAGGGCACCCACAATTTTTGCCCGAACATCTTTTGAAAGTGTTGCTTGACGATTTGGAAGGCTTGGCTGCCGGTCTTATTCAACGGGCGGGCGGCAACGCCAAACAGGCTTTGGCCTTGGTTGAGGACGCGCTTGCGCGGCAAGCCAAAGTGTCAGGTGCCGCTTCACAACCCGTTGCGAGCCGCGATCTCGTGCGCCTTTTTGATACGGCGCAAAAAATAACATCTAAAGCTGGCGATTCCTATGTCACCGTTGAACGCCTTTTGCTCGCCATTGCGACCGAGAAAGATATGGATGCCGGCAAAATGCTCGCCAAAGCGGGTGCGACACCGCAAGCGCTTAACACTGCCATCAATGATTTGCGCAAAGGCCGCACAGCTGACAATGCTTCAGCTGAAAATGCCTATGAAGCTTTGAAGAAATACACACGTGATTTAACCGAAGCCGCGCGCACCGGAAAGCTTGATCCCGTGATTGGGCGTGACGAGGAAATTCGCCGCGCGATTCAAGTGCTTTCACGTCGTACAAAAAACAACCCTGTTCTGATTGGCGAACCCGGTGTTGGTAAAACGGCGATTGCTGAAGGCTTGGCATTGCGCATCATCAATGGCGATGTGCCTGAAAGTCTTGCGGATAAAAATCTTCTCTCGCTTGATATGGGCGCGTTGATTGCGGGCGCGAAATATCGCGGCGAATTTGAAGAGCGTTTGAAATCCGTTCTCTCCGAGGTGACTTCGGCTGAAGGCGGCATCATTCTCTTCATCGATGAAATGCATACGCTTGTGGGTGCGGGAAAAGCTGATGGCGCGATGGATGCCTCGAATTTATTGAAGCCCGCGCTGGCACGCGGCGAGCTTCATTGTGTTGGTGCAACCACGCTCAACGAATATCGCAAACATGTCGAAAAAGACGCAGCGCTCGCGCGACGCTTCCAACCAATTTTTGTGTCCGAGCCAACTGTTGAAGACACGGTCTCGATTCTGCGCGGCTTAAAAGAAAAATACGAGCTTCATCACGGCGTAAGAATTACGGATGCTGCGATTGTGGCCGCCGCGACTTTATCGAACCGCTACATTTCGGATCGGTTTCTTCCCGATAAAGCGATCGATTTGATCGATGAAGCCTCGGCACGTTTGCGTATGCAGGTTGATTCGAAGCCCGAAGAACTCGACGAGCTTGATCGCCGCATCGTCCAATTACGCATTGAACAAGAGGCTTTGAAAAAAGAAACTGACGAGGGTTCGAAAGATCGTCTCGGTAAAATCGAGATAGAGCTTTCTGGTCTAGAAGAAAAATCAACCTCGCTCACGCAGCGCTGGAAATCCGAGAAAGACAAACTCGGCGCCGCACAAAAAATCAAAGAGCAATTGGAGCACGCCCGCACCGATCTCGCCAATGCGCAACGCAAAGGCGAATATCAAAAGGCGGGGGAACTTGCTTATGGCTTGATTCCGGATTTGGAGAAAAAACTCGCAGCGAATGAAGGTGCCGAAAGCCAGGGCGCAATGGTTGCCGAGGCTGTGACAGCCAATGATGTTGCGCAAGTTGTCTCACGCTGGACCGGCGTTCCGGTTGATAAAATGCTCGAAGGCGAGAAGGACAAACTTCTGCGTATGGAAGAAGAAATTGGCAAACGTGTTGTCGGCCAAGAAGAAGCGGTGATCGCTGTTTCAACCGCCATTCGTCGCGCACGTGCCGGTCTCCAAGATCCGCATCGCCCAATTGGCTCTTTCATGTTTTTAGGGCCAACCGGTGTCGGCAAAACCGAACTCACCAAAGCGCTTGCGTCTTACTTGTTTGACGACGAGACGGCGATGGTGCGTATCGATCTGTCCGAATATATGGAGAAACATTCTGTTGCGCGTCTGATTGGCGCACCTCCGGGCTATGTCGGTTATGAGGAAGGTGGCGCACTCACCGAGGCCGTGCGGCGCAGGCCCTATCAAGTCATACTCTTTGATGAGATCGAGAAGGCGCATTCCGATATCTTCAATGTGCTGTTACAAGTTCTTGATGATGGTCGCTTGACCGATGGCCAAGGTCGCGTGGTTGATTTTCGCAACACGCTTATCATCATGACATCGAATTTGGGTGCGGAATATCTCGTCAATCAGACCGAGGGTCATGATTCAGAGGAAGTGCGCGAAGAAGTCATGGGCGTTGTGCGCTCGCATTTCCGCCCCGAATTCTTAAACCGTGTCGATGAAATCATTCTTTTCCATCGTCTGAAACGCAATCAGATGGGCGCGATTGTCGATATTCAAATGAAACGGCTAGATGCACTTCTTGTGGATCGTAAAATCATTCTCGATCTCAAAGATGAGGCGCGTACATGGCTCGCCGAGAAAGGCTATGATCCCGCCTATGGCGCGCGACCGTTAAAACGTATGATCCAAAAAAATGTGCAAGATTCACTCGCGGAATTGATTTTGTCTGGTGCGGTGAAAGACGGTGATCATGTGCCGATCTCTGCCGGGCCGTTGGGCCTTGTGATTGGCTCGCATGCGCTCTCAACCGAACGTGCCCCAAAGGGTGTGAAGTTGAATTGATCCTTATATCAATCGTGATTTGACCATCGGATTTGGGTTTGCAGAATAGCGCGCGTGATACTAAAGAACGATCACGCGTCTTTTTCAATCGGTTCTATCATGACTTCCGATTCCATCACTTTTGATTTAATTCCTTCGCTCGGAACGATTTTAGGTTTTTCGCTCGCAAGCTTTGTGCTCGCCATCACGCCGGGTCCCGATATGATATTGTTTTTATCGCGAACCGTTACCGGTGGGCGTACGATGGGTTTTGCCGCCATGTTGGGTGCATCTGCCGGTATGGTTGTACATATGACGCTTGCGGCCTTTGGATTGTCGGCGCTTCTTGCTGTAAGTGCGACCGCCTTTTTCATTTTGAAAGTGGTTGGCGGGCTTTATCTTTTGTGGCTCGCTTATGGCGCGCTTCGCCATGGCTCGGCCTTCTGTGTTGATCGTGAAGACGTCCCTCAACAATCATTACGCGCGACGGTTCTGACAGGTGTTGGCATCAATCTGACCAACCCAAAAGTTATTGTCTTCTTTGTAACCTTTCTTCCGCAATTTATCGACGCAGGCGACGCTCATGCGTCCGGTAAACTCATGTTTCTTGGGATTTTGTTTTTGGTGATCGGGATTACCACCAACGCTTTCATCATTTTGATTGCCGAACGTGTAACAGGGTTCATGCAATCATCACCGCGGGCCATGCGCTATTTTGATTATGGCATGGCCGGGATCATGTCAGCCTTCGCGTTGAAACTCGTTTTCACGCAAGGGCGATAGTTTTTAAACCACGCGCAGTTCGATATTCTCGAGCGTGGCGATGGCAACATTCATCACATCGCCGCGCGTGACGGCTCCCACGCCTTCCGGTGTTCCTGAAAAAATCAGATCGCCCGCTTTCAATTCAAAATAGGTTGATAGAATGGCAATCTGCTCGGGCACTGACCAGATCATATCGGAAAGATTGGCATTCTGCTTTACATTGCCATTCACACTCAGTGTGATCGCGCCGCTTTGAACATGACCGACCTGTGATGCCAGATGGAGTGGTCCGATAGGCGCCGAAAAATCCGCACTCTTTGCCACTTTCCAAGGACGCTTCAGTGATTTTGCTTCGTCCTGACGATCGCGGCGTGTCATATCAACCCCGACCGCATAGCCGAACACATGATCAAGCGCGGGGGCTTCTTTGATGTCACGACCGCCTTTGTGAAGCGCAACGACCATCTCTGCTTCGAAATGATAATTCGAAGTCATGGGCGGATAGGGATGATCGACAATTTGACTGAGGGGACAAATCTGAATCGTATCAGTCGCTTTTTGGAAAAAAATGGAGGCTCGCGCGTCGGATCGCCACCCATCTCACGCGAATGAGCCGCGTAGTTCCGACCGATACAAAAGATCCGCCTGACGGGGAAAACAGACTCTAAGCCGATGATGGGCAGAAAGGGTTGAGCGGGCGCAGGAAACGCATAGGTCTGGGTCATCATCTATCCTTAAAGTCACTTCTCTTTTTTCGATCTTTCGGGCACAAGCAATGCCTAAGTCATTGGGTCAAGACAGTGGCTTAGCAGCGCCCGTCTGACAAGATCTATGCCAATGAGATAGAGGAATTTCCGAAATGAGTGAAGCATCGCAGGGGCCAAAAGCGCTTCATCCAGGCCTAAAGCTTGCGCTTGAACTTGGTCCGCTCGCGGTCTTTTTTTTGGGTACAAGTTTCTTTGATTTTTTTGTTGCGACGGCTGCCTTTATGGCAGCGCTTTTTTTATCAATGGCCGTGTCTTTTGTGCTTACGCGTCATTTGCCCATGATGTCGATTGTTTCGGCCGTCATTGTTGCCGTCTTTGGTGGTCTCACGCTCTATCTTCATGACGAAACATTTTTCCGAATCAAGCCTACAATCATCTACACGTTATTCGGCGCCATACTTTTGGGCGGACTTCTTTTTGGTAAGCCATTGCTTTACGCAGTGCTCGGTACGGCGATGAGCTTGACTGAAGAGGGATGGAAAAAACTGAGCTTACGATGGAGTTTGTTTTTCTTCGTGCTTGCTGCTTTGAACGAGACCGTTCGAATATTTTTTCCTGAATATTGGATCAAATTTAAAGTCTTCGGTGCAACGCTCCTTACACTCGTTTTTGCGATGGCCCAAACACCTTTGATGTTGCGTTATGAAGTTAAAAGCGAAGACGGCGAGGCGCCGGATAACAATCAAGCGCCGTCTTAGAGCATTTTGCGATTAAGTGGACGCCGGTTAATCGAAACAAAATGCGAAAAAATCAAAGATAGAGCGCGCGTTTTTGATTCTATTAAAAACGACAGCGCTCTAAATTTATTCTTTTTAGTTAGCGGCTTTTGTGATCGCTTCACCCAACATGCCTTTAAGTGAGTCGTCGGTAATTGGCCCGACATGTTTATAGGCAATCTGACCTTTGCGATTGATCACAAAAGTTTCGGGCACTCCATAGACGCCCCAATCAATCGCGGCGCGTCCGGCCTGGTCGGTACCAATCGCCGCATAGGGATTGCCAAGCGCGCCAAGAAAGCGCCGTGCATTATCAGGCTCATCTTTGTAATTGATACCGACAAGACGGATACGTTGATCTTTAGCTAGTTCAATAAGTCTAGGATGTTCTTCACGACAAGGCGCACACCAAGACGCAAAAATATTCACCAAAGTGACAGGCCCGATGAAATCGGCTTTGCTCAAGCTCGGAAGCGCTACGCCATCACGTTGAATGCCGGCGAGCGGTGGTAGCGAGAAGTCCGGCGCGGCTTTGCCGACCATCGTCGAAGGCAGTGTATTCGAGGGACCACGGATTAATTGAAACGCAAATAGCGCTGCAAGTGCTGCAAAGATAAGCACTGGAAGAATAAGCCATCTGGCGCGTGACGTCGTTTCCTCACTCATTCTTTTTCTCTTTCCGAGCGACGGCGTAATCCGGCTTGTTCAAGCTCATCAAGCGCGCGTGTCACATGTCGATGACCAATCCAAATCCAAAGGCTTACGCCCAAGAAAATGAGTGCCGCTATAAAATAGGCAGCAAAGATAAATCCAAAATGAGGATCAGTGAGCATGGCCCTCTCCACTCGCAGCCATCACACGCATCGTGCGTAACCGCCGTGCTAGAATTTCATTACGCATCGCAGCCAGATGTAGACCGATCATCACAATCGTCATGCCGATGGCGACAAGAAGCAGCGGCCACAACATGGATTTGTCGATTGTTGGTCCGCCCATGCGAAACACACTCGCGGATTGATGAAGCGTGTTCCACCAATCAACTGAAAATTTTATAATCGGCAGATTGATGGCGCCGACAAGAGTCATCACCGCAGCTGCGCGTCCCGCGCGTGCAGGATCTTCAAACGCATTCCAGAGCGCGAGAATGCCGCAATAAATCAGAAACAGCACGAGAACCGAAGTGAGCCGCGCATCCCATACCCACCAGGTACCCCACATCGGGCGGCCCCAGAGAGATCCCGTGACGAGACAAATGATTGTGAAAGCCGCGCCAATAGGCGCCATCGCACGCGCTGATACATCAGCAAGGGGATGACGCCACACCAAAGTGCCAATCGACGAGAGCACCATCAGTCCATAGCACGCCATCGAGAGCCAAGCGGCGGGCACATGAATATACATGATGCGTACCGTCTCTCCCTGCTGATAATCGGCGGGAGCGAGTGCGAAAGCGGCGTAAAGACCGACTGCACTCAGCATGGCGCCAATCAGAAGCACCGGTAAAAGCACATAATGCACAAAGCGGAGAAAGCGCTGAGGATTGGCGTAAGTGAAAATCGACATGCCGATATCAATGCCTGAAATGACGGGTTCCCGTAAAGACCATTGCTAGCCCATGCGCATCAGCAGCCGCAATGACCTCGTCATCTCTCAATGAACCACCCGGCTGAATTATGGCGGTCGCCCCCGCTTTCGCTGCCGCGATCAAGCCGTCAGCAAAAGGGAAGAAGGCGTCAGACGCAACAATGGACCCATTCGCGAGGCTTTCAGGCTCATGCGCGAGCTTGGCGGCGTCTTCGGCTTTACAAGCGGCGATACGGGCCGAATCAATCCGGCTCATTTGTCCGGCGCCTATTCCAACGGTCGCGCCATTTTTGGCATAGACAATCGCGTTGGATTTCACATGTTTTGCGACGCGAAACGCAAAGCGCATATCGGAAAATTCTTTCTCCGTCGGCGCACGCTTTGTAACAACACTAAGCGTCATATCGTCAATAACGGCATTGTCGCGGCTTTGTGCGAGAAACCCTCCTGCAACGGTTTTCAATTGAAGTCCCGCCGCACGCGGATCCGGCACACCGCCTGTTACAAGCAAGCGAAGATTTTTCTTTGAAGCGATGAGCGCAATTGCATTATCATCCGCTTCCGGAGCGATGATCACTTCGGTGAAGATGTCGACAATGGCTTGTGCGGTCTCTGCATCGAGTTTCCGATTAAGCGCAACAATTCCTCCGAAAGCCGAGACGGGATCGCATCTGAGCGCATCACGATAGGCTTCAAGCAGTGATGCGCCGATCGCTACTCCGCAAGGATTGGCGTGTTTCACGATCACCGCCGCCGCAGTGGTTGACGGATTAAATTCAGCGACACATTCAAAAGCGGTATCGGTATCATTGATGTTATTGTAGGAGAGTTGTTTGCCTTGTAATTGTTTTGCTGTGGCAATGCCAAAACGTGCCTCTGTGGTTTTATAGAACGCAGCGCTTTGATGCGGATTTTCACCATAACGCATCACTTCGATTTTTTTGCCGCCAAAGCCGCGCCATTCAGGTGTTACTTGATGAATTTCAGAGGCAAACCAATTTGAAATCGCGGCATCATAAGCGGATGTGCGCGCATAGGCTTTTGCAGCAAGTGCTTTGCGTGTGGCTAATGTTGTCGCGCTTTTGTTATTTTCAAGTTCGTGAATGATGAGTGTGTAATCTTCAACATCTACCACAACCGCAACATCACCATGATTTTTGGCAGCGCCTCTAATCATCGCCGGACCGCCTATATCGATATTCTCGATCAACGTGTCATAGTCTTTTGAACGTGTAAGTGTATCCTCGAAGGGATAGAGATTCACAACCAAGAGATCGATGGCGCCAATGCCATGCGCAAGCATTGCCCCTTCATGTTCAGGATTTCCACGGATCCCAAGCAAACCGCCATGAATTTTGGGATGCAATGTTTTGACACGGCCATCCATCATTTCAGGAAAGCCCGTGACTTCGGAGACATCACGAACCGGAATCCCTGCGGCGGCGATGGCTTTTGCCGTTCCTCCGGTTGATAGAAGCTCAATGCCTTGTGCGTTTAGCGCTTTGGCAAAATCAATGAGGCCCGTTTTATCGGAAACGGAGAGCAAAGCGCGGGAGACGGGGCGCAGATTTTTTGGCATGTCGAGCAAACATCAAAGCGAGGGACAGGTGGATTTCATCAACAAAAACCAGCGATGAGACAGTCGGGTTAGCATAATTTGCAGCCATCGTAACCCGCGTCTTTAGGCGAAGATGGGGATGAGCGTCACCGTGCGGCTGGCGAGTCCCCTTCGCGGACGAGGGACCATTTGATCCGGCCAAGATCAGTGGTCTCGGCAATCACGAGCTGGGCTGTCCGACGCGAGCCATCTTGCGAAGCGAACAGAATGCTTTCTTCGACGGCCACAGGCTTTTCACAAGAGAAGGTCCAAATCGTTCCGGAGGGCAGGTGGAGCTTCACAATCTCCGGCTCTTGGACATCAACCCGGATCGCGGGATGAAGATGAAAACGCAAAGCTATTGGATTTTTCTTAATGGATTTCCGCTTTGAGGCCGGTTCAAGCCCGTCTTCGCCAATCAGCCATCCACCATCACGGCCGAGTGTCAGTGTACGGCGATGGATGACACCGAATTTACGCGCATAGGCATCATGCGTAGCCGTAATCTTTTCACTCGCTTCGTCACTTTCACGCAATGCGGTCACTTTATGCGGGCCCTCAAGCGCGGGGCCCCCCGCCGGCCATCGATCCTCATCAATGGGAGCAAAGTGACAGCTTGATGTATCATCGATCACAAGTGTCGAATGTGCAGCGGTCGCGCGTGCCAAAGCACGATAGGTGTCACGTCCTTCTGGCGGCGCACCACAATTCGAAATTATTTTTTCACCGCGATCGGATAATTCAAAAGAGAGACAACCCGCGTGAGCTGTTAGCGAAAACGCTTCAGGCGGTGGGCGACCAACATCCATCATCAAAATTGTGTCTTCGCCATGTATGCGTCGATAGCCTGATGGCCCAGCGGTTTCAGCGGTGCCCGCACGCGCATCTTGATAGGCGAGCAAAGTCGCAATCGTATCAGGCGGCGTTGTACTCATACCGTTAACCAAAGCCACAGTGCCATCATCATGTCTGAACAAACGCAACATCGGCATCATGCGATCAATCGCGTTTAATAGTTCTGGCGGTGGCGGAAATTCATTTGACGGGAAACAATGTTTCAACGGCAGAAGGTCAGCGAGAAGATCAATCAGCGCCTGCGGATTACGACTGATATGACCGCCATCCGATAAAATTTCTTTCTGCAATTGCTTGATCAGATGTTTGACCACGCGACGCTTTCGCCCAAGTCCAAGATTGGTGCAAAGCGCAACAGCTGTAAGCGCAATCGCGGATTCAAGACGTCCGGCTTCTTGACCAATGCTTCTTGATTTTTTCCAAAGATAAGCGGCTTGCCGACGAATTGACATCATGAAGCGGCGATAAAAAGCGCGATCCGCACCATCAAGAATTACAGGTGAATGACTAATCCACGACATCAATCGTCGTGCGATCACAGCTCTTGTCCACGCTTCTGATGCGTTGGGGCGTCCATGAGTTTTGATCCAATCATCAACGAGCGTACGGGCATTGGCGCGTGACAAGGCCGTGTCAGCGGCACGGATATCGCGAAGCCACCCAAAACCATTCAGCGTTTCTGCCCAAGCGCGTGACGGAGGAATAGCTGTGAAAGGAGATTGTCCTTCGGTCGCGAGAATTTTTCCGGCAAAAGCAAAATAGCCGGAATAGATATCACCCGCCGCTGTCGGATCACTTGTTCTTAAATCTTGCGGGGCGATCAGAATGCGTTCGATCCGCCCTCGAAAGGGTGAAAGGCTGAACAATCGAAAGGGAGCGATCAGGCCGGAAACGGCTTTGATGGCTGCCCGCCGCAGGGCAAATTTTGCCATGCGTCCGACGCTGCCGCGTCTTTCGCCTGTCATATGGCACTACCCCGCTTAACCGATTCACACCCGACATTACTTAGCCCAAACCCTGTCAAAGGTCCAAATTGGGGCCGGGGCATGGCAAAAGTGAAGAAAAACAGGACTTGTTTGGGTTCAGATTTTTTTGAGTTTCGCCGCAAAAAATCCGTCGAGCCCCGCAAGACGTGGATCATCATCCGGCATCATGAAGGGAAGTGTTCTTAAAAATCCTTCAGTTGTAATCGCATCGGCGAGCTCTTCCCCAAGCCAAGGAAGCTTTTTTGCTTCAAAGTACACGAGGCGCAGGGACGGATTTCGGGCGAGGCATGTCTTGATCTGCTCTTCACCTTCCTCGGGTTCGAGCGAACATGTGCAGTAAATCAAGCGACCGCCGGGTTTTAAAAGTTCCGCGCTGTGATCGAGAAGCCGTTGCTGAAGTTGAGTGAGTTTTCCGAGGTCTTCTTCTGATTTGAGCCACGCGACATCGGGATGGCGGCGAATGGTACCGGTCGCCGTGCAGGGCGCATCAAGCAGGATCGCGTCGAAAGGTCCGCCGCGCCAGAGGCTTGCATCCGCGACAACAACATCAACCGAAAATCCCAAACGCTGTATGTTTTGAGAAAGCCGTGAGACGCGTTTTTCTGATCGGTCAACCGCGGTCACATGCGCGCCCGAGAGCGCAAGTTGTGCCGTTTTGCCTCCAGGTGCCGCACATAGATCGGCAATGGTTTCACCAGGTTTCGGGTCAAGGAGACGAACTGGCAGCGCAGCCGCCGTGTCCTGAACCCAAAATGCCCCCTCTTCATAACCGGCAAGCGCACGAACCGGCGTTCGGTCGCGTAAGCGCAGCGAGCCGGTAGGGAGGATTTTTGCATTGAGTTTTTCCGCCCATATCTCGGGATCAGCACGCATAGTCAGATCGATGGCGGGCTCGCTGCGGAATGCTGCCGCAATCTTCGCTGCATTCTCCGCGCCATAGGTTTTAATCCAGCGGTTGGCGAGCCATTCTGGTGTGTCGATGGTCAGCGGGTCGGATTTTTTGAGGATTTCATCTTTTTCGCGCGCGATCCGCCGCAAAACTGCGTTGGAAAGCGCAGTGAACCGCTTGGCGTCGTAATTGGCCTGAACAAGCCGCACTGACAGATCGACTGCCGCATGATCCGGGACATCGAGAAAGAGAATCTGGGCGGCGCCTGAGATCAAAATTGCTTCCAACTGCCCCGAATGGTTGGGTAATCCGCGTTCGATGCGCTCTTCCAACGCCTTCGCGATGGTGCCCAGCCTACGGATGGCAGCCATGGCGATGGCGCGTACAAGGCCCCGATCGCGATCGGGAAGTTCGCGCGCGGCGGGCGTCTCCAAAAGACGTTCAAGCGTCTCATCAAGCGGCTGGCTTTTTGTGAGGAAGTCATCGATGGCTGTGACCGCTGAAGCGCGCGCAGCAAGGCCGGGATGCGATGGAGCCGTGGCGGAGTGTGGATTTGGAGGCACAAAAAGCCCTTTGTAGGATCAGGTCGGTCAAGACGTCGCCTTGACCCAGTTCCTCTATGCGACCAGAAAAGCCTAAACCGCAAGAGCGGTTTAAACCGTGAGAGGTGATAATTATGGCTGAGCCTCAGTCTCCCCCAGAACTTGAATTGCCAGCGAAAACACTCACGCCTGCCGCCCAAAGGGCACTTGAGGAAGCGCAGGCGCGACGGGAAACGGCGGCTCATCAGGACCGACCGGTGGAAGTGAATGGCCGTGCGGGGCCGGAGCCCGTCCGTTATGGTGACTGGGAAAATAAAGGGATAGCGAGCGATTTCTAAGCTCCACACACTGCAGAAAGCCGATCGTTTGGCACGGAATTCGCTAGAAATCCGAGGTCCTTGGCCGTTTTCAGGCTTATTGGTGGGAGTGTCGTGTGGTTCAGTTTGTGCGTTTCGTGACTTTTGGGGTGCTTGGCTTTCTGCTTCACATCGGGGCCGCCCGCGCTCAAGAAGGCAAAGCCTGGACCTATAATGGTCCTGAAGGTCCTGAGAAATGGGCTGAACTCGAAGCTGCCAATGCCGCCTGCGGCGCGGGTCTTGAGCAATCACCGATTGATCTGCGCCCTTATTACATCTCGTCGGTCGAGCCTCTCTCTTTCGATTGGAAAGCTCAGCCCTTTCCGATGGTGAATAATGGCCGCTCTGTCTATGCGCAGGTCGCTAAAGGCAGCACGATGAAGCTTGGCGGCGAAGAATTCGCGCTGAAGCAAATTCTATTTCATGTACCCGCAGAACATGCGGTCGATGGCGTTCGTCACGCGATGGAAATTCAGTTTGTCCATACGCAAGGCCAGAAGAAACTTGCGATGGTCTCGATTTTCGTGCGTGCGGGTGATCGAAATGAAATATTCTCGCAATTGATGGGCCATGCGCCAGGCAAACTTGGCACACAACCTTTGCCAGGCGCTGTTGATCCCATGACGCTTTTGCCAAAAGCGCGCGGGGTGTTTCGGTATCGTGGCTCATTGACCATGCCGCCTTGCACCGAGAATGTGGATTGGGTGATTTTTGAACAACCCATCGAAGCGGCGCAGAGCGATATCGATGTGTTCAAGCTGATTTTTCCGATGAATGCGCGTCCGCTGCAGCCGATCAATCGGCGCTTTCTGCTCAAAGGCGTTTATTGATTTGAAATCATAGTCTTCATTTCGCCGTAACTTATTTGCAATTGAGAGCGGCATGGGACAAAACCATGCCCAAAGAGCGGCGAGTCGATATGAGTAACGAGCAGGCCATCATGAAGATTGAGAAAGTGCAGTTCGCCTATGGCGAACGGCCGATTCTTGATGATTTGAGCTTGACCATTCGGCGCGGTGAAATCATCGCCATCATGGGCGCCTCAGGCGGCGGAAAAACGACGTTGCTCGGTTTGATCGGCGGGCGCCTCACACCGCGCTCCGGTCAAGTGATTGTCGAAAATCAGAATGTGCCGACGCTTTCAAAATCGTCGCTCTACAAGTTGCGTCGTCGCATCGGGATGTTATTTCAGTTTGGCGCGCTGTTCACCGATTTGTCAGTATTTGACAATGTCGCCTTTCCCTATCGCGAGCAAACAGATCTCTCTGAAGAGATGATCCGCGCGCTTGTGCTGATGAAACTCGAAGCGGTGGGGTTGCGCGGTGCTGCGCATCTTATGCCATCAGAACTATCAGGCGGTATGGCACGTCGCGTTGCGCTCGCCCGCGCTATTACGCTCGATCCTTCGATCATGCTTTATGATGAACCTTTCACGGGACTCGATCCGATTTCTGTCGGAATCATTGGGCGTTTGATCAAGAGATTGAATGCAGCCCTCGGCATGACATCTGTTATTGTTACACATGATTTGAATGAGACATTGCGTATCGCTGACCGTGTTGTTGTTTTGTCAGGT
>VGCJ01000014.1 GCA_016870035.1 Alphaproteobacteria bacterium | reverse complement strand
GCGCCAGACTTTTCGAAAACGCCACGGCCACACAAAGAACAATGTTGATCAGAGAAGCGTTAGAGGAAGCCAATCTTAGCCAATATCAGGATAAGCCACGCTGTGCTCTACCAACCTCGCTCACCCATGCGATTGAACGCGGCGATCGCGATGATGTTCTCTCGGCCGTAGCGGCAAGCTCTGGAATGAGCACCTCAATGTCCACTTTGCGCTCCCAACTTGATCATCCCGATGGGGCGATTGCCACTTTGGCCGGTCTATCATTGGGGATGGATAAGAAAGACATCCCCCTTCTGCTCAATCTCATCGGTGTTGATCCAGTTTTGAAATTACGACCCGGTGGCGCGATCGATGTGCTCGAACAATTGGATTATGCATCCGCCAAAATTCTTTTTGATGCGATGCATCCACCATCGTTCACAAGACGAAACAAAACGGGGCAGGAACAAACAGATCGCTCCTACCCCGCTGAGGTTCTTCTTATGGATGCAGTGGCCTAAACCATCAGCCTCCGTCTATCGATTTGAAATAATCGACCTGACCGCTCACGCGTCAAATTGCATCGAAACTGTTCCCCCGGTAATTTTGGGGGCTTTGGCTTTTAAATGAGCCGCATGGGCCAAAACCCATTCACGCGCTGCGGCCGTAATAGCATCAGATGCCTTTTCATTTTTTGATATGGTTACAGAAAAGCCGCCCGTTTCGGTTTTGATCACCGAATAACTGATAAAGCCCTTTACACCGCGCATAATTTTTTTGATATCTTTTTTACTTGCAATGATCAGATCAATCGTCTCAACAGCGCCTTTGCCTGAATAGGTCCGAATAACTGTATGCATAATACCTCCCGTCCATTTAACGCGGTAACACCATTATGGCCGACATTTACACAATGTCGTACGAGCCCATAATTGCGATAAACTGCGGGAGGCTTGGAACAAGCGCAAGTAAAAAAACTGTCATAATTGAATTATGACAACGCCAAGGTCGCCCTGAGATAAACTCGGCCCACTTAATCAAGAGGCTGCGCGCTTTGCTTTTTCCTGCATGGCGGTCCAAGTCGTTTCTAGGAGCGCAATGATCCGCCCACGATTCTCGTCGCGATGCCGCCTTTCACGATCGCCAGGCACTTCGACCCTCGTCACACCTTTGGCAGGCGGACAGTCTCCGAGTTCGGCAAGGAACTCCTCAGCCACATTCATCATGATGTGAGGCTCGCGATACCGCTTCGTATCGACAGCCATGACAAACCAATTCACTTCCGTAGTGACGGGACCAAGCATGGCTTCGCAAATCAGTTCGGCCATCACCGCCAAACCATACCCCATCGCGCCACCTTTCGGTAAAATGGCGCCCCCATTAAAATAATGAGCAGGCTTATCCGAGAGCTCACCCTCACGATCAATGATCGTGCCGAAAGGTATTTTCCCACCCGCAGCCCGGGCTGCATAAAGCCATCCGCCTGCAATCATCGAGGTTGCAAAATCCACAATCACCGGACCTTGTTGTCCACCGGGAATTCCGAAACAAAAAGGATTGGTCGGCAGCAGTGCTTTCGCGCCGCCATAAGGAGCAACCTGTCGCCAGTTTTGTTGTCCGCCGCCGCCAATGATGATCACCAGACATCCGTCATGGGCCGCGCGCTCCGCATAAGCGCCCAAGCGGCCGGTATGTTCCACATGTCTCAGAGGTAACGCAGCAATTCCCTTTTCTTTCGCTCTTGCAACACAGTGATCCACTGCAAGCCGCATCGCGGGAATACCGATGCCGCCGCGGCCATCAACCTCATCATCACCGTTTTTATTACGATGAATGATCGCCTCAGCTTGAGAGTCCATGACACCTTTTTGCGAATTGATCGGCATATTGCATCACGCGCATCACGCCATGCGATTCAATTCCACATAATTCGGTATCGATAAGATGATCTGCAACTTCGCGCGCAATAGACTGAGAGCATCCGGCATCGTTCAAAATTGCTTCAACGACATTTTGAACCATCTCAGCAGGAATCGCGATACGATCAGACGCCAATTACAATTTACTGTGAGAGCCTGGCGCTGCTATATTATCATTCATTGTGCATGACCTTCTTCATTGATGTCCAGAAAAAGCGAAAGACCAACCTATTCCGCAAAATAACGACCCTGCCGGTCTTCGATTTCAACCCACCAT
Source organism: Alphaproteobacteria bacterium (assembly GCA_016870035.1). GTDB lineage: Bacteria > Pseudomonadota > Alphaproteobacteria > Rhizobiales > Beijerinckiaceae > CAIUPE01. Next base: position 33,349 of record VGCJ01000014.1, on the reverse strand, counting down.
AGATCAGGGTCAAATTTGACTTCGCGGGCCATGCGCTCACTCAAATCAAGCCCACTGGCATCAATTAAGATACGATCAAAGCGCCTCGTGTCCTCTGCGCTCTCGTCTATACGCGGTGGCGCAGGTCCATAAAGATCAAGTCGCCCATCGACATAATCAACCGAAATGAAAATCGCCCCGGCTTCTCCAACGCCGCGCCGCCTCAACACCGCGGTCGCGCCTGCGCTTTGTGCGCGTCTTAAAATGGCAGCAATAACAAGGTCGGAGCGTAGACGCGCCATAACAATTATTCGACTGGCAAGCCCGACAGTTTTTCGAGCTCCCGTTTTGTCGGCTCATCAAGCTCACCGGTTAAGGGAAGATGGCGATCTTTTTGGAAGCGCATCAAAGCCTCGCGATACGGGGCTGATTTCAATCCTTCGGCCGGGCCTGAAAAATAACCCACACGAATAAGCGCTCGTTCGGCTAACGCTACAGAAACATCGCCCAAGGCAGGATCAGGACGACGAGGAGGCGCGGGAACGGCATTCGGATCACCCGGCGTCGCGCCGATGAAAACACTTCTCATCGACATCAAAAGATTCGGAATGAGTGTAGCGCGATTGCCTTGCTGGAAATAAAGCGCATTGGTTACAAAAGCGATCATCACCAAAATCAGAATCGTCGTCGGCAAGCTGCGTGCGGGCGATAGATAACGCCGCAAACGCGATGCATCTTCGTTGCCCCCCAAATCATGATCGTCTTGATCATGATAGCCGTAAGAGTCTTCGAGGATAGGCTCGCGCCGCGCCATGCGATCACGCATAACGACGACCTCCCGCCATCACACGGCGCGTTGTGTGATAGACTTCCTGTGCTTGAGGCTCGAGCGGAAAATGCACCGTTGCTGAAAGTCCTTCACCCGGACGACTATCAAGGACGAGTTTTCCATCATGATGCGTCACGATTTCACGGACAATCGAAAGTCCAAGTCCCTGCCCTTCGATCTGCGTGCTGCGGCTTGAACGACCGCGGAAACGCGGTTCGGTCAAACGCGGCAATTCATCAATCTCAACACCCGCGCCGTCATCAGCGATGGTGAGGGCAAGCATCGGACCTTCTTGGCGAAGCGTGACAGTCACTTTGCCTTGCGGTGCAAATTTTATCGCATTGCTCAACAGATTGAGTGCCACTTGGCGAATGCCACTCCGATGTCCGATCATTCGCGGCAAATGTGGGGCGATATGCGCGCGAATTTCCGTGCCCTTTTGAGCCGCATCCGGCGCAATCATGGCCAAAGTTTCATTTAGAATTGCGGCAAGATCAAAACGATCTTCCGCTGCTTGCGGAACTGTGCCCTGCGAAAGCCCATCAACAAGATCAAGCATGTGATGTGCGGAAACCGAAATCAAATGCACATAATCCTGCCGACGGGACCCTTGATCAGCCATCAAATTCGGATCCGCAAGACAATCCGTAAAACCTACTATGGCAGATAATGGGGTACGCAATTCATGCCCGAAACGTTGCAAGGCGAAAGTGGTGGTTTCAACTTTTTCCGCTTTGCGTTGGACAAGCGGAGCAGGAGCGGCTCGATAAAGTGCAAAAATTTCGCCATCATCACCCTTGCCGCCAGGTGTTACACGCTGAAAACGCACGATGGCATCGCGATAAGGATCAGACGCATCATGTCCGTCGGCTCCCGCTTCCGCACGAATGCGAATATGGACATCAATCGATTGCGCGCCATGGCTCGCATCCGAAAGTGCTTTCAAAAATAACGGCGCGCTTGAAAGATGCAATCTCTCAATCACACTACGATCTGAAAGCGCATCCGCTTCAATGCCAAGGAACCGGCAAAATTTTTCATTTGCACCTTTTATCTTGCCCGAAACATCGTGACGCGCCAAACTACCATCAATCAATGCGGTTGCCCCACGCCACCGATCTTCTTCACGCGTTGCGCGACGATCCGCACCCACGATCAAATCAAGCGCAAAGAAAACACCAAATGCCAGACCACCGAGTCCACACGCCGAAAACAACATCATTGCAAATTGCGACACGATGGGGCCCGTGAAGAAGGATACAAACGCGCTCGTCGTAAGGCTGATGACATAGACGACAGCACCGCGCGGACCTTGCAATAAGGCGCCTTCAAGAATGAGTGGCATGAGCAAAGCCAAAGAGGCCGGACCACCGGCAAGCACCGGGATCAAAGATAGTGAAAGAAGCGAAATAAAAATGCCTGCTCGGAAGCCACCAAGGCGTGACACGCCTAACGCCACAACAGCTTGGAATAAAAAAATCACACCGAGATAATGCAGAGTCGAGGTCATAACCTGCGGCATGATCGTGAAGAGTGAAAGAGCGATGACCCCGAGAACCGCCATTGCAAGGCGCGTACCAATAAAATAACGGTGCGCAGTAAAGGCCGGTGTACCTTCGATGATTGAGGGATGAACCAAAGCGCCAAAAGCGTCGCCCAAGATCTGTTCAGCCTTTTTGATCATGACACCCCTCGAAGTAAAAAGCCAGAACTACTTCACGTCCCGCTTCGATCCTAAAAGTGCATCAACGTGCTTAAGCCTTCCCTAAACGCTTTCATCAATTTTGAACGACATAACTTCAATTGTTAACAACGCGCGGCGAAGCGTTAACAAAGCGCCTAAAAACGGGAGATTTATTCACCAAGCTTTAACCATCTTTACAATCTATGCGTGTCTCCTCAATCAGCATGACGCATTGTCGGAGTGTGATGTTGTGACAATCCCGTTTTGGGCTCCTGTCGATCATTAGAAAACTTGCAGAAGCCGGGATTCGATTCGTAGCCGATGGGATTCTTAATCAGATCCGCCACCGTAATTGGCCTTATCTATTTGTCATCGCCCTTACGGCCGCCGATGCCAGAATGGCTTGCGCGTCCCACGTCCATGGCGACCTCGACAAGCACAAGCGCGACATTAAAATCGCAAGACAACACGCCACCACACGCGTCGGTTTCAAACTCGTCGTCAAAAGGTCCGGAAACAATCAGCATTGCCGCTTTGAAAGCGACGATGGAAACAGCAGGACATGCGGTCGCAACGGTCTGTGCCGGTCATGAAAAATCCTGCGTCGATATGGCAATGCGCGCCGTAAAAGTCACTGCGGATGCTGACCCCCTTGCGGCTTTGATCGGCCCCGAAACCGCTCAAGCGGCGCAAGCCACGCCGAACACGCATAATCAAGTGGCAGATGCGGCGCCGACAACGACAATTCCTTTGCCTCCTCGTCGCGAGCCGGTCCCTCAGAGAAAGATTTAATCTCGACCCCGACGCGTTTCAGCTCTAAAGACGAGCCAGTTCGGAGTCGGTCATGGCGTCACGCATCAATGAGATAATCGAGAATTTTGGCTCCCTGGAAGATTGGGAAGACCGCTACCGCTATTTAATCGAACTGGGGAAAGACCTGCCCGAACTCCCCGAAAGCGAACGCACCGAAGATAATCGCGTCAAAGGCTGCGCCAGTCAGGTATGGGTCGTGACTTCTGTTGATCGATCAGGCTCGGAGACCGTTCTTTCTTTTAAAGGCCAAAGCGACGCGTATATTGTCAAAGGACTCGTCGCATTCACGCTCGCGCTTTATTCAGACAAATCCGCGCGAGAAATCTTAAGCATTGATGCGCTCGATCTTTTTCGTCGCTTGGGACTCGCAGAACATCTGACCCCACAACGCTCGAATGGTGTGCGCTCAATGGTCGAACGCATCCGGCGCGACGCCATCGCGGCAAATGCATAAAAACGCGCTAGTCAATCAAAGCGCGTTCAATAGAGCCGTCCACCCTTCGGCACATCACTATCTGGACGGATCAACATCACTTTGCCGTTTTGATCCGGCACACCAAGCGTCAACACTTCCGATATGAAGGGGCCTATTTGACGCGGTAGAAAATTCACAACCGCAAGAACCTGTGTGCCAACAATCGCCGAAGGGTTATGATTTTCAGTAATCTGTGCCGAAGATTTTTTGATGCCAATTGGCGCGCCGAAATCAATCTTCAATTTGATCGCAGGCTTACGCGCTTCAGGAAAAGGCTCCGCCTCGATAATGGTGCCGACGCGAATATCGACTTTCAAAAAATCGTCAAAAGCAATTACTGGCGCAACAACAGACGCATCAGACATCGTTAGGATCCTTGGAGAAAAATATTAGATCGACGGATCAAGATCCGCATCAGCCCGACGAGCACCGCGTTCTTTCTTGGCCATCGCCATACCGCGCTCAACCATGCGATGGAGCGAGCCTGACAAAGGTGCCGTCATACGTTCAAGATCTTCAAGGCGATTGATGACCATGCCGCCGCATTTCAATTCTTCATCAAGTGCGGCCATGGCGCGAGAAAGACCTGCATCTTCATCCCGAAACCATACATCCATGACTTTGGCATAAGCGAGAACAGCGCCTTGAAGTTTGATTGCGCCCATCGGCCCTTCTGTTTTAACACCCGCAGCCGCAAGCATAAAGCGCATCGAGTTCAATGCCGCCTGATTGAGAGCGGCAAGCGTGAGCGGATCACGCGCCAATGAAGGCGCCATGCGCTTCAACGCTTGTTTATAGGGTGCAAGCGCATCAAAGCGGCGCATGAGCACATCGAAAATCCGATCACGTGTTGATTCGTCCGCGAGACTTTTATCGTCATCGCTCAAAACCTTTTGATCAATACGTCGATTGAAACTTCCAAGAATTGCGCCTTTTGACGGGAAGGCTTCACGAAATTCCAGAAGAGATACGCCCGCGCGCTCGGCAATCTCGGTGATCTCGATCCGATCCCAATCCTGTTCCGCAGCGAGCTCCATCAACGCGTCGACGATCCGGTCGCGGCTTGATTGTCCATGAGTGCTCATTTTCGGCCCCATCTTTTGATTGATTAGAGATGGAGGGGCTTGCCCCGAATGTCTAGCCCGGATCAGCCCGAGAGTTCATGAGCGCGACGCCGCGCCGCATGCACCGTGCCCGCAATCAGCTTTTCAAGCGCCTTATTTCCCATGAGCACTGTGAGGCCCGCTGCCGTCGTCCCGCCCGGTGAAGTGACGTTTTGGCGGAGCATCTCGGCAGACAAATCGGACCGGTGCAGCAATTCGCCCGCCCCTTCAACGGTTGCGCGGGCAAGCCGCATCGAAAGATCCGGTGGCAACCCCTCGGCTTCACCCGCTTTCGCAAGACATTCGACGAGGTGAAACACATAGGCGGGGCCTGAACCCGAAAGCCCCGTTATAGCGTCGATCAAATCTTCATGATCGACCCATTCGACCTGCCCGACACCCTTGAGGAGACGATCAGCCATCAATTTCTGGCGTTCAGTAACTTCAGGACTCGCTGCCGCGCCGGAAATACCCCGCCCCACTGAAGCCGGAAGATTCGGCATCGAGCGAACGATCGCGCGCACATTAGGTAACCGCGTTTTGAGATTGTCGATGGTTTTGCCGGCCAAAATCGAAACAACCAAAGTGTCGGGGCCTGCGAGCGGTGCAAGTGTTGGCGCGGCCGCATCAAACATTTGCGGTTTGATGCCGAGCACAAGCGCCTCTGGAATTGAAGGTGTCTCTTTCGGGTTAAGCTTTGCACCCACCCGCGCGCACAAAGCGCTCATTGCGTCTGAGGGCAAAGGATCAATCACCGTGACCGATGGGCCATAAAGACCGGCATGAAGCCATCCCTCAAGCATCGCGCCGCCCATTTTGCCGGCACCAACGAGAATGAGAGACGAGGGAAAATCAGCACTCATGATGATTTGATCTCCCAAAATTAAGGATCAAAAAAACTTACGCTTCGCCGACCGTTTCAAACATCGTGACGGCTAACGCATCAACGGGCGATTTTCCGGACCACATCACTAATTGAAATGCTTGGTAATGGCGATCACACGTATCCACAGCAAGATTCATCAAAGCTTCGCATTGTGCGCCCGAAGGCTCAGCACCGCCCGACAACATCAGTGAATGACGAAACATCACTACATCTGTTTCCGACCACATATCAAAATGACCAATCCACAATTGCTCATTGATGCGAGTCATCAAATCGGCGATCTCAATGCGACGGCGTTCGGGAATTTTAAGATCAAAGGCGCATGCCACATGCAGTGCTTCAATGCCTTCAAGCCAAGTGAAGGCGACATCATAAGACGTCCAACGGCCCTGCACGGAGATGGCGATCTCATCATCGCCCGAGCGCTCGAAGGTCAAATCTTTGAGTTGAGCGAGCCGCTCGACCATATCGAGCGGATGTTCGCCCCGCTCGGTTTCATGTGAATAAGTGATCGACATCATGCATCCAGTTGCCTTAATGGCCCGCCCCGACAAGGGCGACTTAAAACCATCAGGCAGGTTGGACGCTCACGCATTCGGCTGAATCGCACAATCGCCGTAATCCCCTGTCCACAGACCTTTGCCGTCGAATCAGGAGTAAATCGACATTCGAATCAAATTATTTGCCCTGTTTTGATTCGAGTTCAGCAATTCGCTCTGCCAATCGCTCATTCTCTTCACGAGCCGCAATCGCCATCGCACGCACCGCTTCGAACTCTTCGCGCGAGACGACATCCATATCACGAATCAAACGTTCGAATTGCGCCCGCATCACGGTTTCCGCCTCACGCTTCATGCCGGTCGCCATGCCCGCTGCGTCCGTCATCAAACGGGAGAGATTATCAAGGAAGGGGTTATTCGTTGCTGTCATCTTCATGCCCTCAAAGAGTGAGCCGCCGGAACCGACGTCACCATATAGTCTTCTTTTACCATGATGATATGACGATGCCACCCCATAGTCGCCGCTTGTGTCTCGGCTTGACGGGCGAAAATGAAAGGCGCAAGCCTCGCCCGGACTCAGTCACTCTTTTAGGATCCCATGCCTTTTTTCGTAATTCCCTTCCCGCAGATTGATCCGGTTCTTGTTGAATTCGGCCCCTTCGCCATTCGCTGGTATGCGCTTGCCTATATTACGGGCCTCTTGCTCGGATGGCGCTTGGCCATCGCACTTGTTTCCAGAGATCATCTTTGGGGCACACGTGAACATCCTGATCGATTAGCGATTGATGACCTCTTGGTTTATATGGCTTTCGGCATTGTGATTGGTGGTCGGCTTGGCCAAGTCGTCTTTTATGATCTTGAATATTTCAGCAATCACCCCGCAGAAATTTTTGCCGTGTGGCATGGCGGCATGGCCTTTCATGGCGGCTTCATTGGTGCATTACTCGCGATGAGTTTTCTCTCGTGGCATCGAAAAGTGCCGCTTCTGTATCTCTTCGACATCGCTGCCATTGTTGCACCCATTGGAATATTTTTTGGTCGCATCGCGAATTTCATCAATGGCGAATTATGGGGACGTCCAACCGATGTTCCTTGGGCGATGATTTTTCCACGTGCCGATGATCTGCCGCGTCATCCAAGCCAACTTTATGAAGCCGGCTTAGAAGGTTTACTCATCTTCGTGATTATTGGTTTCATTGCGATGAAAGGCGGATTGAAACGATCAGGGTTGCTCGCCGGACTTTTCGGAATTCTTTACGCGCTCGCGCGGAGTTTCGCTGAACTTTATCGTGATCCCGATCCGCTTACCGAAGCCTTGCCCTGCAGCTTCACGATGGGCATGGTGCTTTCATTACCAATGGCGTTGGTCGGCCTGTGGCTGGTGATCAGAAGTTTCCGCGCAGAGGCAAAAAATCCATGAGCGCTTTGCGCCAACGCATCATCGAGATCATCAGGCAAGAGGGGCCTATCAACGTCGAGCGGTATATGGCGCTCGCTCTGGGTGACCCGCAGCATGGTTATTATATGACGCGCGATCCTTTGGGCGCGTCTGGTGATTTCACAACCTCGCCCGAAATTTCGCAAATGTTTGGTGAGCTCATCGGCCTCTGGAGCGCTGATCTGTGGCTACGCGCCAGTCAACCTTCCATCTCACTTGTTGAACTCGGGCCCGGTCGTGGCACTTTGATGAGTGATGTTTTGCGCGCAACCAAAGCCGTTACAGGATTTCACGACGCGCTTCAGGTGACACTTGTTGAAATGAGCCCGGTGCTGGGCGCCATTCAAAAACAAACACTTGCCGACGCCCATCCGCGCATTGAATGGGCCACGACCATCGCAACGCTTCCGGAAAAGCCCACCATCATTCTCGCTAATGAATTTTTTGATGCATTACCGATTAGGCAGTTTCAGAAACGCAATCAGGCGTGGCATGAATGTTTGATCGGCACCGAGAACGACTCATTGATATTTGGTCTGGCGCAAGAATCGATGCGCATGTCGGGGCCCGGTGGCAGTGAAGGTGATATTCTCGAATATGCACCGATCAGCGAAACAATCATGCGTGATCTCGCGCGCCATCTTGCTCAGTTTGGTGGTGCCGGACTCATCATTGATTATGGTTATACGCAATCCGGTTTCGGTGACACGTTGCAAGCATTGAAAGCGCATGAATTTGTCAATCCGCTTGAAACGCCGGGAGAAGCGGATCTCACAGTTCATGTGAATTTTGAATCTCTTGAACTTGCCACGCGTGAGAGTGGCGCGCGCACCCACGGCCCGATCTCGCAAGCGGAATTGCTAGATCGTTTGGGTATCGACACACGCGTCGAGACTCTCATTCGAAAAGCCTCACCCCAACAGGCGAATGATATTCGGAAAGCTCGGGAGAGATTGATGGAACCCACAAGCACCGGCATGGGTCATCTCTTCAAAGCACTCGCCATTTCGGGTAAAGAATGGCCAACACCGGCTGGATTTTGATCCCATGACTGACGCGATGCCTCGTCCTCTTATGACGTCCACTCTGCAGCATAAAGGCCTTGTGCATGGTTTCTTCACGCGCGAAGGTGGTGTATCGCAAGGATTATATCGGAGTTTGAATGGCGGCATCGGTTCATCCGATGGTCCGCAATCAGTCATTGAAAATCGCGCTCGTATGGCCAGAACACTTGGCGTGAATGATCATCATCTCTTGAGCCTTTATCAAATTCATTCCGCGACATGCGTGAAAGTGAATGAGCCTTGGTCGCTCGATCAGCGCCCCCGCGCTGATGCGATGGTCACCAATCTGACGGGCTTAGCGCTTGGCATCGGCACCGCTGATTGTGGCCCGCTTCTCTTTGCAGATCCTCACGCACGCGTGATAGGAGCGGCTCATGCCGGATGGAAGGGTGCGCTTTATGGCGTGATCGACTCGACCCTTCTCGCGATGGAAGAGTTGGGTGCGGAACGTTCTCGCATTCATGTGACGCTTGGACCTACAATCAGTCAAAGCGCTTACGAGGTCGGGCCTGAATTCCGCGAGACATTTCTTTCAACCGATAAAAATTCGAACTGCTTTTTCACCACGCAAACAAAAAACGGAAAATATCATTTCGATTTACCCGCTTATATCATCGATCGCTTGGAAAAAGCACGCGTCGGAAACATCGAAAATCTCGCGCTTTGTACCTATACGGATGAAGAAAGATTTTTCAGTTTCCGTCGCACTACACATCGCAAAGAAGCGGATTACGGACGTTTGATTGCGGCGATTGCTCTTACTGACTGAACGGCTTCATTCAATAATGTCGGGCGTTTTCCAACCGATGGCTTGTCCCGCATCAACAGGCAACAAAATGCCGGTAACACTTCGAGTGGAAGCAAGATAAACAACTGCATCGGCAATATCGCTTGGATCGACCGCGTGATTTAACGGCACACCCGCAATTTCATGGCGAAAGCCGGCCTGGCCGTCATGAGGATTAGGCAAAGTGGGACCCGGACCAATCGCATTGACGCGGATTTTTGGCGCCAAGGCTTGCGCCATGGTTTGCGTCGCGGCATGGAGTGCAGCTTTTGATAATGTATAAGTGAAATGTTGCGGCGTGAGTTTCAACACGCGATGATCGACAATATTCACAATCGACGGATTATTGCTCGACGCCAGGCGCGCGAATATCCGCGCAAGATCAATCGGCGCTTTCAGATTGATGGCGAGATGCATATCAAGAGACGATTCTGAATAGTCTTCAAATCGATCCGATGAAAAAGCCGCCGCATTATTGACGAGAAGATCAAGCGCCCCAAAGCGTTCGCCAATCCCTGCCATCATTTTTGAACGCGCGTCAACGTCCACAAGATCCGCTTCAACAATATGAGCTGCACCTCCTGAAGAGGTAATTTGAGCGACGAGTTGATCCGCTTCGACCGAACCATTTCGCACATGACAAATCACCTGATAGCCCGAAACCGCGAGCCTCTTGGCGATCGTGGCACCCACTCGACGCAAAGCGCCGGTTACAAGGGCGGTCTTACGCGCGCTGGGTGAAGGAGTTAACTCGGTCATAAATTACCTTGGTAAAGGGTCGATCCGAAAACATACGGATCTGCTTATCGCATGAACCTCTCACGGATGAAACAGGCAATCGGTTTACCTTCTGTTGACCATATTTTGAGGCATCGCTTAGGGGTGGATCCCGAGATTGATAAAATTCTCGGAGTCGGACGTAAGCCTTGTAACCTGTCCGGTCCAGAGTGATCACGATGACCCGCCCACTTAATCGATATGGCCTTGGAATAATTTTGGCCGCGAGCCTCTCAAGCCCCTCTTTCGCGGGTGGTTTGTTCTCGACCGATGGCGTTTCGAATTGGCAAGGCGGCTATATCGGCATTCATGGGGGCGCGGGTCTTGGCACCGCAGGGTCGCTGACAACAGGCGGCACGGTTTATGGGGCCCATGGCGGAATGAACGTCCAAAGTGGACAATTTGTTGGCGGGCTTGAGGGCGACTTCGACTCGTCACAAGTCAAAAACAGTTCAACAAGCGAAAGCTTTACTCAATCTTGGACCGCTTCAGGTCGCGGCCGCGGTGGTTATGCCTTCAGCAACAATCTCGCTTACGGCACTTTGGGTGTGGCGATCAGTGGAACCAATTACACCAATGTGAATTCTACCGACGCGATAAAATATGGCGTTGTTTATGGCGCGGGCGTCGAAACCTTCGCAATGCAGAATTTCGTCTTGCGTGGCGAATTCTTGCATTATGATCTTGCCGCCTCAAATTATCTTGCAAATGGATCAACCGTTTCTCTCGATACGAAAACAAACTTATTTCGATTCGGAATCTCTTATAAATTCTGAGGCTTGACGGTTACGAAGTCTCGTCAACCGTAGTCCTTTTATCATTCATTAACGATAAATCCGGGAACCAAATTTCTGCCCCGGCATTTCCTCTTTCGATCATCACTTTTCCAAAATTAAGCCCGCTTCTGAGATGAAACGGGCTCATGCACGTTGACGTGTCAGCGTCAGCGTAACCTTAAACTCGTGAGCGCATCGCTCATCGGGTTCATGAAATTCGAGGAGTTCATACCATGTCTTTGCTTTCACGTCTTTCTTCGGCAACGGCCATGCTTCTTGTTGTTGGCACCACAGCCTATGTGGCGGATCTTCCGAGCAAAAAGGCAGCTCCCCAAACCATTCCGACTCTCGTCCGAAAAATGTCGAATTGGACGGATGTCTATGGCGGGCTCCATACGGGTTTAGGCTTTGGCAATTTCACCAAAGAAGGCAAGGATGTGTATGGCAATCCCACCGGCGGCACTTTGGGCGTCACGGGTGGCGTGAATTACCAAGCACAAAATAATTGGGTTTACGGGCTCGAAGCTGATCTTTCACTCGGCAACATCAAAGGCAGTAGTACCGGTTCAAGCGAAGCACGTTATCTCAATACATTTCGTGGCCGCGTTGGGTATGCGATGAACGAGACGATGCCTTATTTCACGGCTGGTTATACCGGCGCGACAACACACGATTCCAACGGTGGATCAACAGTCGATAATTACCATAATGGTTACGCGCTTGGCGGTGGTGTTGAAACTGTGATCACGGGACCTTGGACCGCAAAAGCCGAAGCGCTTTATATTCATATTGAAGAAAAAGACATTCCGTCAGGCGGTGGTTCATCAGGTGCGGATTGGGGCCTTGTTCGTGTCGGTCTGAATTACAAATTCTGAACTGAAACATGTCTTTGAATACGGAAAACGTGCTTCTTGGCGAAGCAAGTTTTTGTATGTTTTTTGTGGTCGCAAATTAGTGTGGCGCGGTTGTTGCAAATGAGGGGACACGCGCAGCAAAATCGTCGAGCCATGCCACGAGGCGTGGATGTTGCTTTCTCCAAGCGCCTTCGAAACGGAAATCAAGATAACCGAGAGCGCATGCGACCGCGACGGTTCCAATGTGCGGAACGGGTGACAGATGCGGCGGATTAGCTTCAAGCGCCGCAAGTGCACGCTCAACTTTTCCCGCTTGATGCGAAACCCATTTTTGTTCGCGACGATCCTCGGTACGGAAACGCAATTCATAAATCTGTAAAATCGCAGCATCCATAATGCCGTCAGCCAAGGATTGCATGACAAGTACATCAAACCGATCCGGGCTTTTCACCGGAATGACGCGTCCTCCGCCATCAAGATGATCGATATATTCAACAATGACGCGAGAATCATAAATCACGCGTCCATCATCAAGAATAAGAGTGGGAATTTTGCCAAGCGGATTTTGTTGACGCAAATCATCTTCGGCACTCAACGTGTCGGCATTCACAACCTTGATCCGATCAATGACACCGACAATATGGGCTGCCATTTTCACTTTGCGTCCAAAAGGGGACGCGGGCGCTGAACGCAAAATCATAACTCAGTCTCCTCAACCCTAATTACAAATCTTTATGTATTGAATAGCAAATCCTAGCAGGCCCGCGCGCGTTCGGCCAGCGCTATGCTCCAGCTTGTCCGCAAAGCTCACTTCGATATTTCGGGCACCAACCAGTCGCATCTGACTTTGTGTCCGGCTCCCAGGCTCAGAACTTTGTCGAGAAAAGCCAAAATACTTGTCATTTCATCTTTAAGCTTCCACGGCGGATTGATGATCAAGAGGCCTGATCCGGCCAAACCATCGCCCGCCCGCTCATCGCGCACCCATTGTTCAATGCGAAGAATTTTCGGAAACTCAGAATTGACGACATCCTTGTAGAAGGCATCAACAGGTAATCCCGCTTTCAACGGATACCAGATCGCATAGATGCCGGTTGAAAATTTCCGACAAGCATGACTGAGCGCATCAATGACACGTGTGAATTCATCGCGCTCTTCATAGGGCGGATCAATTAAAATGAGACCGCGCCTTTCTTTCGGCGGCAACAATGCATTGAGAGCCTCATAGGCGTCACGCTCAAGCAGTTTCACGCGTCCATCAAACGCAAAATTCTCTTTCGCTTGGCGCGCATCTTCAGGATGCTTTTCAACAAGGATCAACCGATCTTCACCACGCAGCAACCCGCGCGCGATTTCCGGAGAGCCGGGATAGACATCATCGCCGTGAAAAGATCTTACACGATCAACCGCTTCCCGATAGGACGAAAGAAGATCTGCGATCTCAATCGGCAATTCGGTAGCGAGAAGGCGACCAATACCGCTTTGCCATTCACCAGTTCGCGCGGCTTCTTTTGATGTGAGATGATAAAAGCCTGAGCCTGCATGCGTATCAATCACCCGGAACGGAGCGGATTTCTCTTTCAGATGAATAAGACACCGCGTGAGTGCAATATGTTTTAAAACATCTGCAAAATTGCCGGCATGAAACGCATGGCGATAATTCATCAACTAAACCCGATTGGCAGCAAAACATCAACTAAAATAATGTCGTACCGCCTGTTTGGGGCCCCCTACCCTCTTATTGCGGCAGAACAATCGAAACCTGATCTGACCGACAGCCTGAGCGATCCACTTCCGGACATGTGCGAAACTCTTTCAAATCCTTTGTGAAGCAGATCCGGACTTCGCGCAACACCGCTTTGCGGCAGGACACACTGATCATTGAGGGTTGAAGCCCCGGATTTGCCTCGCTGAAATTTTTTTCGATCTCGCTCGGTGATGGCTTAGCGTCACTTACGGGCGCAGCTTTTGAAGGGTCAAGACTCGCAGGCACTTTAATGCGGTCGCGTGCGGTCGCAACCGCATCAAGATAGAGTTCCGGATCAAGCCCTGAGCATGAGCCGTGGCGCCGCCATTCATTTGTTGCGAGCTTCAAATCGGGAAAAATGGAAGCGGCCTTTTCAAAGCTCGATTTCGGCAAATCTTTTCGATCCGTTGGACAAGAAATGGGATAACCTTTCTCATATTGCGGCCAAAGCCCATGAACGACAAAGCCCTTCTGCGCACCGAGCTGACATTCTTCGGGGCTGCGTTTATCGCCACCATTCGCGCAATAGGCGGGCGACCATGAAAGCGCCAAAACATAGAAATCAAATTGGCCCGGCTCAGCACCCGTTTTTACCGATTTTGTTAGCGCTGAGCTTGGCGTCAGCGCTAAGCCGGCTAAATCCAAAATCACAAAAAGCATCACCTGAAGACGTCTCATCACTTTCATCCTCGCATCCCAATTTCGGAATTTGCGCCCTCCACAGAGCCGCATGGACAGATTGTAAATGGATCTACAATAAACCTATCAGGTCTAACCATTGCTTGCTCCTGTCACATCTGACAGGGTGACAAAAGTATATTTGTGATCATGGCAAAGTATGGACGTAGGACATGACAAAGCGGACTTGGGATTTTTGGATCGACCGGGGCGGTACCTTTACCGACATCATCGGCCGTGCGCCCTCGGGTGAGCTCACTGCGCGCAAAGTACTTTCTGAAAATCCCGGCGCCTATCGCGATGCGGCCGTTCACGGCATCCGCCTTCTGCTTGGCCTCAAACCCGGAGATGCGATTCCTACCGGCGCTATCGGTGATGTGCGTATGGGTACAACGGTGGCGACCAATGCGCTCCTTGAACGCAAAGGCGAGCGGATGGCCCTGATCGTCACACGCGGCTTTCGCGATACTTTAAAAATCGGCTATCAAGCGCGGAACGACATTTTTGCGCGCGCGGTCAAAAAACCTGATGCGCTTTATGCCGAGACGATTGAAATTGATGAACGCGTTCGCGCGGATGGAACAGTTGAACAAGCGCCCGATGAAGAAGTGATGCGCTTCGCATTTCAATCGCTTCGTGATAAAGACTTTAACGCTGTTGCCATCGTCTTCATGCATGCGTGGAAATTTCCGGCTCACGAAAAATTAGCCGCAAAAATAGCGCGCGAGATCGGCTTTTCACAAGTTTCCGTGAGCCACGAGGTCAGCCCGCTCATCAAATTTGTTGGTCGCGGAGATACAACCGTTGTTGATGCCTATCTCTCTCCCATTCTCGCGCGCTATGTGGCTATGGTTGCGGAAGAACTTGATGTGAAACGCTCAGGCGCGCGGCTCATGTTCATGATGTCATCAGGTGGATTAACCGCGGCCGATCTCTTCAAAGGCAAAGATGCTGTGTTGTCGGGACCTGCAGGTGGCGTTGTCGCGCTTGCGGAGACAGGTCGCGAAGCGGGTTTTGATCGCGTCATTGGCTTTGATATGGGCGGCACGTCAACCGATGTTGCGCATTTTGACGGTCATTATGAACGTGCTTTTGAAACGGAAGTAGCGGGCGTAAGAATGCGCGCGCCAATGATGATGATCCACACAGTTGCGGCGGGTGGTGGCTCAATCCTTCATTATGATGGTACGCGCTATCGTGTGGGACTAGATTCCGCCGGTGCAGATCCAGGTCCTGCTTGTTATCGCCGTGGCGGACCGCTCACAATTACCGATGCTAATGTGATGCTTGGCAAACTTGATCCTGATTTTTTCCCTTCCATTTTTGGGCCCGAACAAAATCAGAAACTCGATCGAGACGTGGTGCGCGAAAAATTTAAAGAGCTCGCCTCACAAATTGGTGATGGTCGCTCTGCCGAAGAAATTACGGATGGGTTCATACGGATTGCAGTTGCAAATATGGCCGAGGCGATCAAGAAAATCTCTGTCGCGCGCGGTCATGATGTCACCCGCTATGCGTTAAACGCCTTTGGCGGCGCGAGCGGTCAGCATGCTTGTCTGGTTGCCGATGCCCTTTCGATGGATACCATCCTTATTCATCCTTTCTCATCCTTGCTTTCTGCCTATGGCATGGGCCTCGCCTCGATTCGCGCGACACGTGAACAAGCAATTGAAAAACTCTTCTCCGATGAAGCCCTTGCTCTCTTTGATCAGGAAGCCCAACGCTTGGGATCTCTCTGTATCGCTGAAGTTGGAAGCCAAGGTGTTGCTGCACCCGAGATTACAATTCATGTACATGCGTTGCTGCGCTATGCAGGGACCGATTCAGCCATTGCTGTGAGTGTCGCCTCCGATCCCTCTTCATCATTAACGGAGCGACAAGCGACATTACGAGCGACTTTTGAACAACTGCACCATCAAAGATTTGGTTTCTCTGATCCGACAAAGCCGCTTGTGCTTGAGGCTATTGCGATTGAAGCGATTGGAGGCGGGCAACCGATTGCGCTGCACGAAGGGATTTCAACGGATCAAGAATTACCGCCGCCTTATGCGAGAAAGCGTATTTTCAGCGAAGGGCGTGATCACGATGCGCCAATCTTTTTGAGGCGGCAAATCAAAGCGGGCCATGAAATCAAAGGTCCCGCTCTCTTGATTGAAGCGCATCAAACCATCATGGTGGAAGCCGGATGGGCGGCCACGTTAAATGCGCGCGATCATTTGATTTTGAAACGTGTTGAACGCCGCGAAAAACGCGTGGCAGCGGGAACAGATGCCGATCCGGTTATGCTCGAGATTTTCAACAATCTCTTCATGTCAATTGCCGAACAGATGGGTGTGACGCTGCAAAACACGGCCTCATCTGTGAACATCAAAGAACGACTAGATTTCTCATGCGCGATCTTTGATCATGAAGGACGTTTGGTGGCTAATGCGCCTCACATTCCGGTTCATTTAGGCTCGATGGATTGCTCGGTTGAAACCATCGTTCGGATGAATCAAGGGAAAATTAAACCGGGTGACGTCTTTATGTTGAACGCGCCCTATAATGGCGGTACGCATTTGCCAGACATCACGGTCTGCACACCGATTTTTGGTCAGGATAACAAAACGCTTCTCTTCTGGGTCGCGTCACGCGGTCATCACGCCGATGTCGGTGGCGTGGCGCCGGGCTCCATGTCACCGCGCGCAACGACGATCGACGAAGAAGGCGTCTACATCGACAATTTCCATCTCGTCGATCAAGGCCGCTTCCGCGAAGCGGAAACACGTGCGCTTTTCGAAAGCGCGCTCTATCCCGCGCGCAATGTCACGCAGAATATCAATGATTTAAAAGCGCAAGTGGCCGCAAATGAAAAAGGCGCTGCCGAGCTTAAAAAAGCCATTCAAGAATTCAGCCTTGATGTCGTCAAGGCCTATATGGGCCATGTGCAAGATAATGCGGCCGAACATGTGCGCCGTGCGATCGAGCATCTACGCGAATCATCTTTTTCCTATGAAATGGATAATGGTTCGGTGATCAAAGTGAAGATCACGCTTGATTATAGAGCGCGCGAAGCGACTGTTGATTTTACCGGCACATCACCGCAACGCGGCGATAATTTCAACGCGCCAGAACCTGTGACACGCGCGGCCGTACTTTATGTCTTCCGCATCATGGTCGATGATATGATCCCGATGAATGCGGGGTGCTTGCGTCCCATCAAAGTGATCCTGCCGGAAGGCTCGATGCTCTCGCCGCGCTATCCGGCGGCCGTCGTTGCTGGCAATGTGGAAGTGAGCCAAGCGGTCACGAATTGTCTTTTTGGAGCATTGCATGCAATGGCCGCCGCGCAAGGTACAATGAACAATCTCACTTTCGGCAACGTGCGTTACCAATATTATGAAACAATCTGTTCAGGCTCATCCGCAGGCCCAGGCTTTGATGGCGCTGCCGGTGTGCATGTCCACATGACGAATTCACGACTTACCGATCCAGAGGTTCTTGAAAATCGTTATCCCGTCTTGCTTGAAGATTTTCATATTCGCGAGGGGTCAGGCGGTAAGGGACAATGGAATTCTGGTGATGGTACGAGCCGTACTATTCGTTTTCTTGAGACGATGGATTGCGCCATACTCTCAGGTCATCGCCGCATTCATCCCTTCGGACTTGATGGCGGTGAAGCCGGTGAAATCGGTCGCAATTTTGTCACGCGAAAAAATGGCGAGATCGAAGAGTTAAAAGGCGCTGATCAGACGCTTGTCGAGCCCGGCGATAAAATCACAATCATCACACCAACAGGTGGTGGTTATG
This sequence comes from Alphaproteobacteria bacterium, assembly GCA_016870035.1. Classification (GTDB taxonomy): domain Bacteria; phylum Pseudomonadota; class Alphaproteobacteria; order Rhizobiales; family Beijerinckiaceae; genus CAIUPE01. The sequence goes on along the minus strand of VGCJ01000014.1, from coordinate 15,170 downwards.
GTTTACCGTCAAAGCGCGGCATGTAAGCTGAGCTCAATAGACGCCTTTGAAGTCGCCGTCGTCATCGCTCTCAGGTTCCGGCGGCAAAAGCGCAATGACCTTCGGATCGATTGGACGGGCGGCGGGAACCGGCACAGTGACAGGCATGCCTAAGGGCGCATTCATTTCCGCAACCGCAGTTGCGTTTTGATCGCTTGGGGTTGTACGATAATTGAGACCTGCAATTTGATTGGCGGTTGCTGGCGCTTTGATACGACGCGCAAAATTCAATTTCGGTTGACAGATGCGTTTTTGATAACCTGCATCATGGCGCATCAAATCGAGATGCAAATGATCAGCGTGATAGGAATCAGATCCCGGTGCGAGAACCGTTGTGAAATAATCGCAAGCATTGACGGTGATCTCGCGCAAGAATGCCTGATCGGTTGCTGATCCCCGCCAAGCTTCCCGCACGCTGATCTTACGACCATTGGCAAAGCGGAAACCCATAATATCAACGGCATTACCAAATGAATGTTCTGAAATCCGCGCAAACCATTTCGAATCCTGATTGCGACAGGAGTAAGATCCGACTGTCATCGCCTTAACGCGTTGGCCATAGTAAAGCTGCGCTGCCGGCTCAACGATTTCTTTGACCCATCGATCAACACTTGAGATGGCCGAGCATGACATTGTGGCACGGTTGGTCAGCCCCACAGTGCCATTCGCAAATGCGGCGACTTTGAATGGTTGTTGCATGCCGCATGCCCCGGGGCCGTCGATACGCGTTGCCGGTTCGATATAGGCAGAGGTTTGCACAGCCCCTGATGAGAGGCATTTCGCTTCAAGTTCATCGCGCCAAGGCGCGCGCGTGTCGAAACGCATGCCGCACCCAGCAAGCGCAAGAAGAAGCGCCACGGAAATGAGGCGCGCGGGCGTGAAAAATTTCATGAGCCTGAAGATAGACGCCCATGGTTATTGCGAGGTTAAAGCGTTGACTTTTTCACCGCGTCTGTTGGATGGCGGAAAGCATCCAGGGTCCCGGACCGTCGCGGCGGAAGGTCCAAAGCTCAGTTACTTGTTCAGGCTGACCTCCTGAAACAACAGAGCCCGAGTACCGGTCAATCATCGTGTCAATCAGCGAGAATTTCATCGCCACCGTCGCATAGTCGGTTGCGCCCTCGCCCCACGCTTCGGCAAGATCGCCTTGGAGAAGCCGCAAATCGCTCACACGATTGATAAGTCCCTGCCCCGCGTTGCGCGCGAGGTCTTCGGCGAAATAAGCGACCATTTCCGGTGTCGCGACATTTTGCAACCCGTCAAGATCTTCTCGCGAATAAGCCTCTTGCACAGCGTGGAGCTTTTCTTCGAACGCCACGTAATCAGCCTGATCGATTGTCACCTGCCGCACCGAAGGCGCGGATGATTGAAAACCCAAAACGCCGCCAAAAACATTTGGCGAAGGTTGCGGGATCGGTCCAAAGCCCACACCCATCGGCGCCACGCGGCGGGCAAAAAGGCCAAACAAAAATTTCACTACGAAATAAATGAGACCGAATTGAAGAAGCAGTCCAAAAAAGGACATGCCACCGCCCACGCCACCGAAGAAGCCATTGCCAAAAAGCATGCCGAATAGACCGGCGCCCAAAAGTCCGCCGAGCAACCCGCCGCCGAAACCGCTAAAAAGCCCGCCGCCAAATCCGCTCGCCGGTGCATAAGACGGGGAGTAACTCGGCGCGGTCGGCTGGGTGTAGGATCGTTCAATCGGTGCCGCCGGTTTCGGCGCGGTTGACGTTGAAGGCGGGCGCGAAAAAGTGAAAGACCCCCGGCTGCCGCTCGAAAAACCTGATCCGGCCCGCGCATCCGCAGGCGAATTCGCCGCTATGGTGAAAAAGAAGACTGAGACCAGAAGGCCAAGACCGACCAAGAAAAAGCGCGACATCAGCAGAGTCCTCGAAAACCGACCAAATATATGGTTACGCTTCAGCCAAACGAAAAGGGGGTCAGGTTTTGCTCGTCCACCGCGCGGCGGCGGCATCATCATCCGATTTGGCCTCAACCCAATCGCCGATGTTGCCATCCGCGCGATATTCCTTTTTCCAAAAGGGCGCGCGCGTTTTGAGATAGTCCATCAAAAATTCACATGCGGCGAAAGCTTCCGCCCGATGCGTGCTCGCTGTACCAACAAAGACAATGCCGTCGCCCGGTTTCATCACACCATAACGATGGATCACACTCGCAGACGATAATGGCCATCGCGTGCAGGCTTCATCAACCACGCGTTTGATTTCGTCCTCCGCCATTCCGGGATAATGTTCGAGCTCAAGCGCATTGAGCCGTCCGCCTTCACTGCGGCAATACCCGATGAACGTTGACACCGCGCCGACATCCTCATTGGGCGAATTCAACGCATCTGTTTCGTCCGCAACATCAAAAGCATCTGCCTGAATACGGACCGTGATGCGCGTCGTCATCTTTTAGCCACCTGTCATCGGCGGGAAAAATGCAATCTCACGAGCGCCAGCAATCATATCACTCGGCTTTGCATGAACACGATCAATCGCCGCGCGCACAAGTTTCGGATTTTCAAACGCTAACGCATAGCCTTCATCGCGCTGAGAGAGCAATTCCGCAAGCGCTTCAACCGTCAAATCATTTTGAGGCACGTCGATGATTTCTTCCGCTACGCCGACACGCTCACGCACCCAGGCGAAATACACGATTTTTATTTCAGTCATCAGCTTCGACCACGTGACGAATACCGGCGCGGAAATAATCGTAGCCGGTATAGAGCGTCAAAAGTGCAGCGATCCATAAAAGCACAATGCCAATTGATGTGGTACCAGGCAACACACGCTCACCCGCAGGACCCGCAATCAAAAATCCAACAGCCACAAGCTGAAGTGTAGTCTTCCATTTCGCAATCGTTGACACAGGCACACTCACGCGAAGTTCAGCTAAAAATTCCCGCAAACCCGAAACAAGAATCTCACGGCTCAAAATCACAATCGCGGCCCAGATGGAAAAACCAGAAATCGTGCGATCGGTGACCAGCATCATCAGAGACGCGGCGACAATCAATTTATCAGCGATCGGATCAAGCATACGCCCGAGCGAAGACTGCTGAGCCCAAGCGCGCGCGAGATAACCGTCAAAAAAATCGGTAATCGCCGCGGCGGAGAAAATCCCGAGCGCAATCCAACGCATCACATTTTCTTCCGGCCAGAAAAGGCAGCCCACGACAACCGGCACCGCCACAACCCGACCATAAGTCAGAATGTTGGGCAGTGTGAACGGACCAAGGCGCCGCTTTTTTTGAGGGTTCGTCTGCTGTAACATCGTCATGGCGGCAGAAAACAGTCTAGCAGGGCCCACGTCAACTGTTTGACGTAAAACCCCTATTTCACACGGCGAAATTCGCTCCAAGCGACTGCGGCTCTAAACGGATGAGACGCGAATCGGCGACGGCCCTGCGCTCAAACACCTAAATTCACCGTCCCCCATCATGAAAGAAATCATAAACCGCTTTTGCGGTTGCTTCATTTACCCCGGGCGCTTTGGTGAGATCTTCAAAGGAAGCCTGCGCAATCGCTTTTGCAGTTCCGAAATGCAGAAGCAGCGCGCGTTTACGACGCGGTCCAATCCCCGGAATTTCATCGAGCGGATTAGCCGTAAACGCTTTCTTGCGTTTGGCCCGATGTGTACCAATCGCAAAGCGATGCGCTTCATCGCGTAAACGCTGAATAAAATAAAGCGCGGGATCGCGCGGCGGCAAGCGGAAAGGCTCACGTCCCGGAATAAAAAATTGTTCGCGCCCCGCATCGCGATCAACGCCTTTCGCAACACCCATCATCGGCACATGCTCAAGACCAAGTTCGGCAAGCACGCTCAGCGCGGCATCAAGTTGCCCTTTGCCACCGTCGATCAAAACAAGATCCGGCCAATCAGGCATGGCATCATCGGCGCCCTCTTGAGGTTCCGCTTCACGTGGTGATTCTTTTTGAAGGCGCGCAAATCGGCGAGTGAGAACTTCGCGCATCATCCCAAAATCATCACCGGGCGTGAGCTCTTCGGATTTGATATTAAACGTTCGATAATGCGGTTTTGAAAAGCCCATGACGCCGGCAACGACCATCGCGCCGACGGCATTCGTGCCCATAATGTGTGAGTTATCATAGATCTCAACGCGACGCGGCGGCTGCTCCAGTCCAAAAACCGGAGCGAGCGACGCGAGCAATTGTTTTTGCGAAGCGGTATCAGACAGTCGGCGCGAAAGCGCTTCGCACGCATTTGTTGCCGCATGATCCACAAGATCACGTTTCTCGCCGCGCTTCGGTGTGCTGACTTCGATTTTATGCCCCACGCGCAGGGACAGAGCTTCAGCGAGAAGAGCCGCGTCTTCAAGATCATGCGATAAAAGCACCAAACGCGGCGCGGGTTTATCATCGTAAAACTGCGCGACAAATTGCACAAGAATTTCCTCTGCAGCAATAGATTTATCCGCACGCGGGTAATAAGCGCGATTACCCCAATTCTGATAATTGCGGAAGAAAAAGACTTCGATACAGAATTGCCCGGCTTCCTCATGAAGCGCGAAAACATCCGCTTCATCGACTGTTTGCGGATTGATATCTTGCGTTGAAACAATGGCGGACAATGCAGCCAAGCGATCACGAATGCGCGTTGCCGTTTCAAAATCAAGAGTGTCCGATGCCGCTTGCATGGTTTCAGCAAGGCGTGTTTTCACCGCTTGACTTTTACCCGAGAGAAAATCGCGCGCTTCGGTCACAAGCCTTTGATAGCCAGGCGCATCTATCTCGCCCGTGCACGGGCCCGCGCAACGCTTGATCTGATAGAGGAGACAAGGTCGCGAGCGATTTTCATAATAGGGATCGGTGCAGGTGCGCAGAAGAAATGCGCGTTGTAGCGCAGCGATTGTCCGATTAACCGCCCACACACTTGCGAAGGGTCCGAAATAATGACCCTGCTTTGTGCGCGCGCCGCGATGTTTTGTAAGCTGCGGCGAAACATGATCGGATGTAACCAGAATATAGGGAAAGCTTTTGTCGTCACGCAACAGCACATTGAAACGCGGCTTTAGTTGCTTGATGTAATTAGCTTCCAAAAGCAGTGCTTCGGTTTCGGTCTCCGTTGTGACAAATTCCATCGCTGCGGTTTCAGCGATCATTCGCGCGATGCGACTCGTATGCCCCACCCCGCGTGCATAATTTGAAACACGTTTTTTGAGGCTCTTGGCTTTGCCAACATAAAGCACCGTTCCTTCGCCATCGATCATCCGATAGACGCCCGGCGCATTCGGTAAAGTTTTCAGCGCAGTCTGAATGACCTCGACACCCGCCTTTAAACGCTGCGGCGTCGCATCACTTTCAAGTCCGAGATCGAGCTCCGCCTCAGCGTCGGGCAACGCTTCATCCTCTGCCTCGAAGTCAAAATCTTCGGGCAGGTCGGCGGACTGATCCTGTGACTCGGGCGATTGTGGCGGTCTCGATGTCATGAAATCCGATTTAGGCGCTTCGCTTCAACTTGACAAATCCCGTGATTTTAAGGCTCTCTACCCTCCCGCAAAGAGAGGCGCGCGGCGCGCTCTGCCTCTTCTCAACCGGTCGTGCGCTTCCGAGTTGAATGCGGAAAAATCCAAAGACGATAAATCATTCACACCCGAGGACCGTATCCATGAATTTTACACGAAACAACCGCGTGATTTTTGTTGCGTTGGGTTTCGTTGCGTTTGTTAACAGTATTCTTCCGTTAAGCACCATCTCCGCTCAGGCAGAACCCATTCTCGTTTTCGCAGCCGCCTCGCTCAAAGAGACCCTTGAGGAGGCAGGTAAATCTTTCACGACGGATACGGGTACCGAAGTTAAGTTTTCTTTCGCCGCCTCTTCAGCACTCACCAAACAAATTAAAGCGGGCGCTCCCGCCGATCTTTTTGCCTCGGCCGATCTCAAATGGATGGATTATCTTGAAGAGAAGAAACAAATACGCGCAGAGACGCGTAAAAATCTCATCGGCAATCGCCTCGTGATTATAGCGCCGCAAACGTCAGCGTTAAAATCTCTCGATCTGACCGAAAACGCCTTTGCAAAAACGTTGGGCGATGGAAAGCTTGCCACTGGCGAAGTCAATTCTGTTCCGGCCGGAATCTATGCCAAGAGCGCTTTACAAAATTTAAGTCTCTGGAAACTCGTGGAACCAAAACTCGCGCAAGCTGATAATGTGCGCGGAGCTCTCGCCTTTGTTGCGCGGAATGAAGCACCACTTGGCATAGTTTATGAAACAGACGCGCGGGTTGAACCGCAAGTGAAAATCATCGCGCGCTTTCCCGCCGATAGTCACGCTCCAATCATCTATCCCTTTGCCGTGACGGCTCAAAGCAAAAATCCGGAAGCCGAACGCTTTTTTAACTATCTCGCTTCATCCGCAGCAAAAGCGATTTTTGAGAAGGCTGGATTTATTGTGCTTGCTCAATAAGCGCCAAAGGTAACTCAACGCAACAAGGGTGCAAGCGCTTTAAAATCAGGCGTACCCGCGCGCTCCAGCCATTCAAAAAAAGCCATTTCCGCTGAAATTACAGTCACGTTCGATTTTTCCATCCGGTGCTTCGCCGCTTCACCATCTGACGCGCTACGGCTTGAGATCGCATCTCCAACAACAAAAACCGAATAACCCTCTGCCACGGCATCAAGCGCGGTTTGCAAAACGCACACATGTGCTTCCATGCCGACAATCACAAGGTGCTTGCGGTGGTGATAAGCAGCAAGATGTTCAGCAATCGCATCATCCCGCAAACAAGAGAAAGCCGTCTTCGCGAAAATAGACGTTACATTGCCGCACGCTTCACGAATTGCAGCGTCCGTTGATCCGAGACCTTTCGGATATTGTTCTGAAATCGTAATCGGCAATTCAAATTGACGTGCCGCCGCGATCACCAAACGCGCGCGATCCATCATCGCTTCGACCTTATAGATCGTGTTGATCAACTTATCTTGAATATCAACAACAAGAAGCTGCGATTGATCCCGACGCAACAGAAGCGAATGATTGCCCATCACTCACGCTTCATCCGGAATGAAATGCAACACCGTCGCATTGATGCAATAGCGCAAACCTGTGGGGCGCGGCCCGTCGGGGAAGACATGACCCAAATGCGCGTCACACACAGCGCAAAGAACTTCGATGCGGCGCATGCCGAGTGAAAGATCCTCGTGTTCTTCGATCAATTCAGGCGCAATCGGTTGGAAGAAACTCGGCCATCCGGAGCCTGATTCAAATTTCGTGCGCGATTCAAAAAGATCCGTTTTGCAGCACACGCAACGATAAACGCCTTTACGCTTCTCGTCCCAACCCGGGCCCGTGCAAGCTCGCTCGGTGCCATGTTCACGCGCGATGCGATATTGCTCCGGCGTCAAACGCTGCCGCCACTCCGCTTCGCTCAAGATAAATTTTTGAACCTTTTTTCTGTCGCTCATGGTCCATTCTCTCTTTTTCGCCAACCCGCTGTAACCGCTTTTATCAGGGGGCTGTTCAGCTCACAATGAGGTCACGAAGGCTCTTAGCGGTCTATCGATAGGGAACCCCTCTTTTGCGGCGGAATTATCGAGGAATTTCTCGGTTAAGGCTTCTTTTGTCGAGGCATGTTAGCCGTTCACCCCCGTTGAAATGCCGCATTGCGGCGAAGCGGATTCCTGCCTAAATATGACCTGACGCTGAGGGAAGCGGCCCGTTTCTGGGGCGCGCACCGTCAACTCCGAATTTTCAACCCATGAAACGTCACAAAAGGAGATAAACACCGATGTTCTCGCTTCCCGATCTTCCCTACGCTCACGATGCGCTCCAGCCCTATATGTCGAAGGAGACGCTCGAATATCATCACGACAAGCACCATCTCGCTTATGTGAATAATGGCAATAATCTCGTGAAGGGCACGGAATTCGAGGGCAAGTCGCTCGAAGATGTGGTGCGCGGTTCTTATGGCAAACATGCCGGCCTCTTCAACAATGCTGGTCAACATTACAATCACATCTATTTCTGGAAATGGATGAAGCCGAATGGCGGCGGAGCGATTCCGGGCAAGATTGAAAAGGCGATCGTCTCCGACATCGGCTCGGTTGATAAATTCAAGGAAGATTTCGTTGCCGCTGGCACCACGCAGTTTGGTTCAGGCTGGGCGTGGCTTTCGGTTAAGAATGGCAAGCTCGAAATTTCAAAAACGCCAAATGGTGAAAGCCCGCTCATTCATGGTGCGTCACCCATTCTCGGCGTCGATGTGTGGGAACATTCCTACTATATCGACTACCGCAATCGTCGCCCTGATTATCTCAAGGCTTTCGTCGATCATCTGGTCAATTGGGACTATGTGCTCGAAATGTATGAAGCCGCGAAGAAGTAATCGTCACGCTTTTCTATGAGAAATCAAAAAGGGGCCTCTCTGGCCCCTCTTTTACTGCTTACAAGGAACCGGTTTCAGTACGCCTCTTCAAGCATGACGAGATAATCCGCCTCCGTGGCCCGGCGCGGATTGGTCGCGTGCGTGTGATCAAGGCAAGCAAGCCTCGCGACATCCGATAAAATTTCATGGGGAACATGAAGATCGCGCAAACGCATGGGGATACCGAGCGAAGCGGCAAATCGATGCATGAAGACTGCAAAATCACTTTGTGCTTCGAGGCCAACGGCGCGCTTCAAACGCGGATAGGTTTCTGCAGAAACGCTTTCATTAAACCGCAACACAGGCGGCAAAAGAATCGCATTCAACGTGCCATGATGAAGCTTCAGATCACGATAGCCGCCAAGCGGATGAGAGAGCGAATGCACCGCGCCTAAACCTTTTTGAAAAGCGAGCGCCCCTTCCATCGCCGCAATCATCATCTCGCGCCGTGCATGAAGGTCATCAGGATAAGACACTGCACGCGGCAGAGCAACAATCGCGCGTTCCAATCCATCAATCGCAATCGCGGCCGCGACCGGATTATCGACAGGCGAAATAAAGGTTTCAATGCAGTGGCTGATCGCATCCATACCCGTTGCTGCAGTCAGCATAGCAGGCAGACCAATGGTCAGCTCGGGATCGCAAATGGCGCGTTTGGGAATGAGAAAAGGTGAAAGCAACCCAAGTTTGCGACCATCTTTGAAACTAATGATCGCGCCGCGCCCCACTTCACTGCCTGTTCCTGCTGTTGTCGGAATGGCAAGTGTCGGCGCTGTCTTTGCCGTAATCTTTTGCATCCCGCCATTCACAACCACGAAAGACGCAAGCGGCCCCTCATGCGTTGCAAGCACGGCCACCGCTTTCGCGAGATCCATAGCCGAGCCACCACCAAGCGCGATCACTCCGTCGCATGTCCCAGCGCGGTATATTTCGAGCGCCTTTTCGGCGGCCTCTTCTGTCGGATTGGCGGGCGTTTCATCAAAAACTGGTAGGGAGGGATCAATGCCCCCCTCTTTCAGTACCTGATCGAGCAGTCCAGCCGCGCGAATGCCCCGGTCCGTTACGAGCAGTGGTCGCGTAATTCCAGCCGCTTTCAAGTCCTCTGAAAGGTGTTGTCGGGCCCCTGCATCAAGCCGGACCGTCGTCAGATAGGAGATCAGCGCCACAAGATCCTCCAACCCACCCTCTACAATGGTCCAAGTTGAGATTTCTCCGTATCAATGACATGTTGTTCTTAAGTTGCAGCTAAATAATGAGTCAAATTACTACAAAAGGGGGATCGTTCAATGAAAAGACGTGATTTTGTAAAGGCGGCAGGACTCGGTCTTGCTGGCGCGGCATTGGCCAAACCGGCCCTTGCGCAATCGGCACCGGAAATCAAATGGCGCCTGACCTCAAGCTTCCCGAAATCCTTGGATACGATTTACGGTGCCGCCGAAACGCTGGCGAAATCAGTTGCCGAGGCCTCCGACAACAAATTTCAGATCCAGGTTTTCGCGGGCGGCGAAATTGTTCCGGGTCTTCAGGCCGCTGACGCCGTTAGCAATGGCACGGTCGAAATATGCCACACGGCGTCTTATTACTATTTCGGCAAAGATCCGACCTTTGCGTTCGGCACAGCTGTGCCCTTCGGCATGAATTCGCGCCAGCAGAATGCGTGGTTCTATCATGGCGGTGGGGTCGATTTGCTCAATCAATTCTTCAAAACCTATAATTTCTTGGCCTTACCCGGTGGCAACACTGGAACACAGATGGGCGGCTGGTTCCGCAAAGAAATCAAAACGATCGAAGATTTCAAAGGCTTGAAGATTCGTATTGGCGGCTTGGCCGGTAAAGTGCTCACCAAGCTCGGCGCCGTGCCGCAACAAATCGCAGGCGGCGATATCTATCCGGCGCTCGAGAAAGGCACGATCGACGCGGCGGAATGGGTCGGCCCCTATGATGACGAGAAACTTGGCTTCAATAAGGTCGCGCCGTTCTATTACTATCCGGGTTGGTGGGAAGGTGGCGCATCGCTCCACTTCTTCATCAATAATGCGAAATGGGCCGAATTGCCGAAATCCTACCAGTCCTTGCTGACTGCTGCGGCGGCACAAGCCAATGTTGACATGCAGGCGAAATATGACGCCCGTAACCCGGCGGCCATTAAGCGCCTCGTGCAGCAAGGCGGCGCCCAATTGCGTCCATTCACACCGGAAATCATGGAAGCTTGCTACAAGGCGGCCTTGGATACCTATGCCGAAATCGCGAGCACCAACGAGAATTTCAAAAAAATGCACGATGCCTATATGGCATTCCGCAACGAAGAATATCTCTGGTTCCAGATCGGCGACTATACCTATGACAATTTCATGATCCGCCAGCGCGCCAAGGGCTGAGGATCAACGCTGAGATTGAGAAAGGCCCCGGCGCTCCGCCGGGGCCTTTTTCTTGAGATAAACCTCTGAGCCAATTGTCATGGGCGGCAATTTCCGCTACAGACCCTCCCGCATGTCCCAGACACCCTTGGAGGCAGGCGTGCATTCATCCGGCCGTCGGTCTCCGGCGGCCTTCGTTTTTTGAAGGAAATTGATCATGTCACAAGCTGCAAAGCAGATTGAGGCGACGGTCCGTGCGAATAGCGGCAAGGGGGCCGCTCGTGCAGTGCGTCGTGCTGGCCGCGTTCCTGCGGTCATCTATGGTGGAGGCGCTCAGCCTGAAGCCATTTCACTAGATTTCAACGCCACGAAGAAGCTGATTTTCGCAGGCCACTTCCTGACCACGATTTTCGAATTGTCGGTTGATGGCAAGAAGACGCGCGTAATTCCGCGCGACTATCAGCTTGATCCTGTGCGCGACCAACCGCTCCATGTCGATTTTCTCCGCATCACTGCGGGTCAGAAAATCCGTGTCGATGTTCCTGTTCACGTCATCAACCAAGCCGCGTCCCCGGGCGTGAAGCGTGGTGGCGCGGTCAACATCGTGTTGCACTCGGTTGAAATGATGGTTCCGCCGGATTCAATTCCGGATGGCGTCACTGTTGATTTGACGGGCGTCGAGATCGGTAAATCGATCCACATCTCGCATGTTAAGCTTCCGCCAAACTGCACACCTGTCGACAAGACGGACTTCACGCTCGTCACCATCGTCGGTAAGGGCCAGAAGGATGAAGAGCCCGCAGCTGCTCCTGCAGCCGCGACAGCCCCCGCTGGCGATGCAGCCAAGAAAGCTGCCGAACCCGCGAAGAAGTGATCTTTTTTCGGGTCTCACTCTTTCAAGGCGCGTCGCGAAATCATCGCGGCGCGCTTTTTCATAAGATCACTTTCAACGCCGCAACCGCAGAGATGAGGTGATGCTGCTCTTCGTAGGTCTTGGCAATCCTGGATCACGCTACGCCGGAAACCGTCACAATGTCGGCTTCATGGCGATTGATGCCATTGCTTATCGTTTCAAAACCGCGACATGGCGCAAGCGCTTTCAAGGCGAAAGCACCGAAAGCGTAATCGGAACGGAGAAGGCGTTATTGCTGAAGCCAGAAACCTTTATGAATAATTCCGGTCAAGCGGTGCAAGAAGCGGCGCAATTTTATAAAATTACCTTGGACGACATCATCGTGTTTCATGACGAACTTGATTTGGCGCCAGGCAAAGTGCGCGTGAAACTTGATGGCGGCAATGCGGGGCATAATGGTCTGCGCTCAATCACGCAGCATTGCGGCAATGCCTATCGACGCGTGCGCATCGGCATCGGCCATCCCGGTCACAAAGACGCGGTACATCCGTGGGTTTTGAATGATTTCTCGAAAGAGGAACGCGAATGGGTCGGTGATTTATGTGAGGCGATGGCTGACCACGCGGATCTTCTGGCCAAACATCAGGATTCAAATTTCCAATCCAAAATCCATCTCGCGATGGAAGCAAAAGGATGGAAAGACGCAAAAGACGAAAAGGCTGAGAAATCTTAAAATGATTTTTCTCATATCTCCTTTTATAATGATCGTTCAAATCGACTGAAAGAATATAGGCACATCATGGGTTTCAAATGCGGTATCGTCGGCTTGCCCAATGTCGGCAAATCGACCCTCTTCAATGCGTTGACGCAAACAGCGGCAGCGCAAGCAGCCAATTATCCCTTCTGCACGATTGAACCCAATGTCGGCGATGTGGCGGTTCCCGATCCACGCCTTGACACGCTTGCCGCTATTGCCGGCTCGAAAGAAATCATCCCGACACGGATCACATTCGTTGATATTGCTGGCATCGTACGCGGTGCGTCAAAAGGCGAAGGATTGGGCAATCAGTTCCTCGCCAATATCCGCGAAGTGGATGCCATCGCCCATGTTGTTCGGTGCTTTGAAAATGGCGACATCACACATGTCGAAGGCCGCATTGATCCGATCGCCGACATCGAAACCATCGAAACCGAATTGATGCTGGCCGATTTGGACAGTCTTGAAAAGCGCATTGTGCCGCTCGAGAAAAAAGCGAAGTCCGGCGACAAGGAAGCCAAAGAACAAGTGAGCGTGATGGAGCGTTGCCTCACTTTATTGCATGAGGGAAAGCCCGCGCGTCTTGCCGAGCGTTCACATGAAGAAGAGCGCACATTCCAGATGCTTAATCTTTTGACGGCAAAACCTGTTCTCTATGTCTGCAATGTCGAAGAAGCGGCTGCACATGAAGGTAATGGGTTTTCGACAAAAGTTTTTGAGCGGGCAAAATCTGAAGGCGCGCGCGCGGTTGTTGTTTCCGCGCAAATCGAAAGCGAGATCGCCGTTATGGATGCGGCAGATCAAAAAGATTATCTTGAAGCAGTTGGCCTTGATGAACCGGGCCTCAACCGCGTGATCCGTGCTGGCTATGAATTGCTTGAGCTTCTGACGTATTTCACGGTGGGACCAAAAGAAGCACGCGCCTGGACAATGACCAAAGGCACACGCGCGCCACAAGCAGCTGGCGTCATTCATACGGATTTCGAGAAAGGCTTCATTCGCGCAGAAACGATTGCCTATTTAGATTATGTCACCAACAAGGGTGAAGCGGGCGCACGCGAAGCCGGAAAGTTTCGTCTTGAAGGCAAAGAGTATATCGTCGCCGACGGCGATGTGTTGCATTTTAGGTTCGCGAATTGATAATGTGAGACCATAGAGCTTAGGCATAATGTAAGTGCCTACTGCCTAAACTCTCACCTCAATGCCCCTCAAACGCAAGAAGCGTGCGCACGGGTACGCCGAGTGCTTCAAGTTTTGCGCGGCCCCCGAGATCAGGAAGATCGATCACGAAACATGCGGCTTCCACATGCGCACCTAGTCCTTGCAAGAGCTTGGCGGCAGCGACCGCCGTTCCGCCGGTGGCAATCAAATCATCAATGAGGATAACAGATTGGCCCGGCGTGATCGCATCCTTATGCACTTCCATTTCATCGACACCATATTCAAGCGAATAGGCGATCGACACTTTGGCATGCGGGAGCTTTCCCTTTTTGCGGATCGGCACAAAGCCTGCCGAGAGTTGATGCGCGACCGCGCCACCCAAAATAAATCCGCGCGCTTCAATGCCTGCAACCTGATCGACTTTGCCGCCGGCAAAAGGCTGCACAAGCTCATCAACCGCACGGCGGAACGCGCGCGCATTGCCAAGCAGCGTCGTGATATCGCGGAATAAAATTCCCGGCTTCGGATAATCGGGAATCGTGCGGATCGCGTCGCGCAAAATATCAGAGATTGATGAGTTCATGGGCCTTTTATCCTTAAGCGGCGAGTGCGCCGCTTTCTCTTTAACTAAACTCTTGGCCGCTTTCAAAACCCGGCCCGCGACCGCGTCGAGTTTCACTAAGAGCACAGGATCACGCGCGGAAGGCGCCGTCATGATCGCATGCTCAAGCGCCTTGTGTGATCCTGCGGGACAGTCTTCGCGCTCGCGTGGAAAATTTTGAGCCAATCGTGCAATGACGCGCTTCGCCTTCTCGATATTCTGATGCATGACCTCGATGACGGAAGCGACATCGACAACATCATGGTCCGGATGCCAGCAATCAAAATCGGTGACCATCGCAAGTGTCGCATAAGTGATCTCGGCTTCGCGCGCGAGTTTCGCTTCCGGCATCGCGGTCATACCGATCACCGAATAGTCCGCCGCTTTGTAAGAAAGACTTTCAGCAAGACTTGAGAATTGCGGTCCCTCCATCGTGACATAGGTACCACCACGAATAAGCGGAACATTTTCTTTGTCAGCCGCCGCAGCGATATGATCACATAGGCGCGGACCGACAGGATGAGCCATCGATACATGCGCAACGCAGCCTTTGCCGAAGAAACTCGACTCACGTTTATGCGTGCGATCAACATATTGATCGACAAGAACGAAAGACGCTGGTGGCAGATCTTCACGAAAAGATCCGCAAGCCGAGAGGGAAATGAGATCTGTCACCCCTGCCCGCTTCATCGCATCGATATTCGCACGGTAATTGATGTCTGAGGGTGAGAAACGATGCCCGCGTCCGTGTCGTGGCAAAAAGACAATCTCCGTCTCGCCAATACGCCCTGCACGCAACACATCAGATGTCTCGCCCCAAGGACTTTCAATCGGCAACTCGTGCAAGCCTTCCAATCCGGGCAAATCATAAACGCCCGAACCGCCAATAATTCCAAGCACCGCTTTGGTCATCGCTAACGCTCCGTGAGATATTCCATTGAACGCTTCATGGGGGAGCGATGCAAGAGCGATAAGTCAAAAAAAAGGCCCCGTTTCCGAGGCCTTTTTTTATT
>VGCJ01000013.1 GCA_016870035.1 Alphaproteobacteria bacterium | reverse complement strand
TTGAAGGAATACATCAGCGGCGCATTATCATTCATCCATTCCTTGTCGATAAAGGCGCGCGTGGCCGCGATACGCTCACGCGCTTTTGGCGACAGTGCCGCCTTCTCATAACGGCCATTGACAGAAGGGCGCGCCACACGCACAACACCTTCGATTGTTAGTTTTGCGCCATCAATCGTGACCGTCATGATCTACTCCTATCGAAAACAAATTCATCAGCCAAAGGCGTTGCTGCGCGTTGACTGTTTATCCCTTATTTTGCCTCGCGGCGTCGCTGGAAGGCTTCTGCAATATCACCCGCCGCGTCTTCTAGAGTGATATAGCGATCATCAAGATTGCGGTAGGCCTGAATGATCGTCTGCCAAAGAACCTCATCAGCTTTGATTTTTATCAAGCCGTTTTTTGCGGCCAAACGATAAAGACGCTTGGCCCCCGCTTCGCGTGTGAGACCTCCCTCGGCAATCAGCCGGTCAATCCGATCCCGCTCCGCCTCGAGCGCCGAGGCATTTGAATCACGGCTCGCGGGCAAAGGAATGATGAGGCTCGCGGCAAGTGCCTCAGCCGACACGCTCACCGCCCGGAAAGGTTCTACCGGCTCGGGAGGCATTTGTTCGGCCGCTGGAGGTTTAGGAGTCGTCGAAACCGCTCCGCCACGCAGAAGAGACTTGTTTTCGGGTTTTGCAGCCGTTGTCGTGGCCGCATCAGAGGCCTCGGCGGCCGTAATCCCGCTCCCCTGAGGCGAGGTGGAGAACCCCTGGCATGCAGACACGGCAACGGTGACAACGAAAATCGGCAGAATTCGACGCATCACTCACCCTCCAACCGCATTTTTCCAAAAAAACACTTCACCAGAACGGCTGGCACTATCTCTTTTTGGCATGAAACTCGCTCTAACGCTGCCACGTTGTGACAATGACCCGCTTAATTTTTTGTTTCCGGAGCCGTCTTCTCCCTCAAGATTGGCACGAAACGAAAGAATGGACCCGCTATGAGCGCAGAAATCATAAATCTTGCGAGCCTGAGAGCGGATCGTCGTCGTGAAACCGATCAACGCGAAGAAGCCTTCTTGCGTCAGGAAGTGGCCGGCTTCAACGAATCACTCCAGACCGCCGTCGAACGTTATCGGCTCAATCTCCCGATGATGGCGACCTTATTGATCGCCAAGGCCGTGGATGCGCTTGAAGATGATCAGCCCATCGCGCGCACCGAACATGCGGAATTTGAGGCGGCCGCATCGATCTTGCGGGCCATCGTCAAAGCGCGCACCAATGCCCGCGCAAAAGCCGCAGCGGACGCGGTGCGGGTGTTCAACATGCCGAATGGTGCGTGATCATTAATTGCGCGTGTGCAGCCAGGTGATGACTCCACGCGCCGCTTTGACAGCTGTAGAAAAGCAAGCCTGCAATAAATAACCGCCCGTCGGCGCATCCCAATCAATCATCTCACCGGCTACAAAGACGCCTGGCATTTTTTTGATCATTAAATTTTGATCTATTTCATCACGTGCAATACCGCCAGCGGATGAAATCGCACGATCCAAACCTTGCATCTCGCGCACAGTGATTATGCAAGCCTTGATCGCTCGCGCAAGATCTTCCGCTTGATCAGGAAGTTTCTCACCTCGTAGCAAAAAAGATTCACGCACCAAAGCGATGGATGAAGGATCAAGCCCCGCCGCCGAGGAGAAAAAATAGAAAGACTCTTTTTTCCACGCGGCTTTTTAAGCCGCGCCACTAATTCCGAATCTGAAAAATCACGCCGAAGATCGAGCGCCAATGTAACTGATCCTTCGCGTGCGATCCCGTCACACAGCAAAGGGCTGAGCGCATAAATTGCACCCCCTTCAAGCCCATAATGGGCGATCATCGCTTCGCCATGCGCTTGATGCTCTCCGCATGAAATGATTAAACGCTTGATCAGCTGCCCAGCAAAGCGCGAGATAAAATATTCGGACCATGGCACATTCACGCCGAAATTCGAGGCTGTTAACGTCGTCACCACAATGTCTTTATCGCGCAACAAATTCTGCCATGCACCCGTTGCGCCTTCTCTCGGCCAAGAGGCACCGCCAAGCGCCAACAAGACCGCATCGGCTTTTACAAGAACATCACCGTTTTCAAGCGAATGAAAATGCAACGCACCTTGATCTGTAAAGCTTTTCCACTCGTGACGCATTAAAAGTTTTACGCCTTGCGTTTCCAAACGCCGCAACCATGCACGCAGTAAAGGAGACGCTTTAAAACTCTTGAGAAAGACACGGCCGCTTGAACCGATAAAACTCGCTTCTCCTAAATCATCGTACCACGCGCGCAACTCTTCAGGCGAGAACGCATGAATAAATGGCGCAAAAAAATCTTGCGCTTCGCCATAACGCGCGACAAATTGATCGAAAGTTTCCGAATGTGTGAGATTAAGACCGCCACGTCCCGCCATCAAAAATTTTCGTCCGGGCATCGGCATCTGATCATAAACAGATACAGAATAGCCTTGGAGCGAAAGCTGCTCGGCAGCCATCAACCCCGCAGGGCCAGCACCGATAATTGCAAGGGAAGGAGATGGAGTTTTTGTCATGAAAGGCGCCAAACCACAAATTGGTTTGATACACAAAAACATGGCACACAAAAAAGAGGCGGGATGAACCCGCCTCTTCTTCGATCAACCGATCTTCAAATTTTCCGTTGACTGGCGTCCGCGATTTTCAACAAGTTCAAACCCGACTTTCTGCCCTTCATTGAGGCCTGAAAGCCCAGCCCGCTCAACCGCGCTGATATGGACAAAGACATCCTTGCCGCCATTTTCGGGTTGGATGAATCCATAACCCTTTTCCGAGTTAAAACATTTGACGGTGCCTTGTTGCATCGCCTTCTCCTTCGCATCTTTAAGGCAAAACAGATCAACCTCATGAAAAGACGATCATGAGATCACTCCACATCGAAATTCAGGGATTGCCGACAGACGCTGACGCCGAGAGCGCGACCGCAGGCCGTAAGCCGAATCACTATTGCTGGGGACAGACATAAAAAACCGCATCGAAAAGGCAAGGCAGACGGAGGATTGCGGATCGGTAGAGGGCCGGACCAGCTCATCGAACACAGCCGCCGCTTGCGGAAAACGCATCATTCCTTCATATCGCCATGATCATCTTCGTTTGCTTACGGCTTTACTCTGTGTCACCGCCCCTCCTGTTTCTCAAAGATATTGACCTGACATTTGGTGGCACGCCGCTGCTTGAAGGCGCGGATCTTGCCATTGGTGAAGGCGAGCGGCTTTGCCTTGTCGGTCGTAACGGTTCTGGCAAATCGACATTGTTAAAGATCGCAGCCGGTATTATCGAAGCCGATCACGGCGAACGATTCATTCAACCGGGCGCGACATGGCGCTATCTTCCGCAAGAGCCTGATCTCTCCGCATTTGCATCGACACTTGCTTATGTTGAAGCAGGATTATCTCCTAGTGACGATTCCCATCGTGCACGTTATCTGCTCGAAGCCTTGGGACTAACAGGCGATGAAGATCCTAGAACGCTTTCCGGCGGTGAAGCGCGGCGTGCGGCACTCGCGCGGGTGTTGGCGCCAGAACCTGACATTCTGATGCTTGATGAGCCGACCAATCATCTTGATCTTCCCGCGATTGAATGGCTCGAAAGCGAATTGAAAAGCCTAAAATCCGCGCTCGTGTTGATTAGCCATGATCGACATTTTTTACAAAATCTTTCACGCGCGACTTTGTGGCTTCATCGCGGTGTCACGCGTCGCCTTGAAAAAGGCTTTGGTGAATTTGAAGCCTGGCGCGATGTTATTTTTGAAGAAGAAGAACGCGAGCGGCATAAGCTTGATCGACAGATTGTGCGCGAAGAACATTGGGTCCGTTATGGTATAACCGCACGTCGCAAACGCAATATGCGCCGCATGGCCGAGCTTGCAGTGCTCAGGCAAAAACGAAAGGAAGCACGCGGGCCGCAAGGCGGCGTGAAACTGGATTTAACCGAAGCGGAAACTTCCGGCACGCTTGTCATTGAGGCAGAAAAAATCTCGGTAAGCTTTAATGATAAAAAAATCGTCAAAGATTTTTCGACGCGCATCTTGCGGGGTGATCGTATTGGTCTTGTCGGTGCAAATGGTGCAGGCAAAACGACATTGCTTAATCTTTTAACGGGCAAACTTGCGCCCGACGAAGGCCGTGTCAGGCCCGGCACCAATCTCGCGATGACAACTCTTGAACAGAAGCGCGATTCACTCGATCCGACACAATCGCTTGCGGACACGCTTTCGGGTGGTGTCGGTGATCGAATCGTTGTGAATGGCGAAAATCGCCATGTCGTTTCCTATATGAAAGATTTTCTCTTCTCGCCCGAACAAGCACGTACGCCGGTTGGTACTTTGTCTGGCGGTGAACGCGCACGACTTTTGCTGGCACTAGCACTCGCCAATCCCTCAAATCTTCTTGTGCTTGATGAACCCACCAATGATCTTGATCTTGAAACATTAGATCTCTTGGAAGAGATGCTCGGTGATTATCAAGGCACTTTGATTATTGTGAGTCACGATCGTGATTTTCTTGACCGCGTTGCGACCGCTGTCATCATTGCCGAAGGAAATGGCGTTTGGCTCGATTATGCGGGCGGCTATTCCGATATGGTGACGCAACGCGGGCGTGGCGTTGATGCGCGGGCAACAAATTCAAGCCCCACGCCACAAAAATCACGCGAAATAAATAAAGACCGCGATGAGAGCGCTTCGACCGCGAAACGAAAATTGTCTTTCAATGCAAAGCGCTTGCTTGAGACTTTACCTGAACGCATCGATGCGCTTGGGCGTGATATTGAAAAGCTAAAAGCAGTGCTTGCCGATCCCGAGCTTTATACGCGCGATCGCGCGCGCTTTGACAAAGCAAGCGAACTTTTAACCCGCGCCGAAGACGAGCGGCAGAAAAGCGAAACGCAATGGCTCGAACTCGAGATGCTGCGCGAAGAACTTGAAGCCTAATAAATCAATCTAAGAAAAATTTATCGCGCTAAACGCGTTTCTACGAGATCAGTCCAATAAGACACGCCATGCGGAATGGCAGCGTCATTGAAATCATAATCAGGATGGTGAAGCCCGGCCGACGCGCCATTGCCTATAAAGATAAAGCAACCCGGTCGCTCATCAAGCATATAAGAAAAATCTTCAGCGCCCATCATCGGGGCAATCCCCTGGTTGACGCGGTCTTCTCCTGCCGTGCGACGCGCGGAGTCAATCGCAAAAGTGGTTTCACGCTCATGATTGCGCGTGACGGGATAGCCGCGCACATAATCAAGATGGATGGAAGCACCATGAAGCGCCGCAAAAGATGAAATCATTTCGCGCATGCGCTGTTCGACATGATCTTGAATAGCAGGATTGAACGTTCTGACTGTGCCGCGCAGCGAAGCCTTTTGCGGCAAGACATTAAACGCATCACCGGCATGAAAAGTTGTGACCGATAAAACCGCACTTTCAAGAGGATCAACATTGCGCGAAACGATGCTTTGTAACATCGTCACCAACTGCGAACCAATCAACACAGTATCAATGGCGAGATGCGGCATCGCGGCGTGAGCACCGCGCCCTTCAATGCGAATTTCAAATTTATCCGCCGCCGCCATAATCGGTCCGGGCCGCGTACCAAATTGTCCAACCGGCATGCCCGGTAAATTATGCATGCCATAGACTTCATGAATACCGAAACGCGTCATCAAATCATCATCGACCATGGCTTTGCCACCGCCGCCACCTTCTTCAGCCGGTTGGAAAATTACCGCAACTTTGCCAGCAAAATTTCTTGTCTCGGCCAAATATTTCGCAGCGCCCAGTAACATGGCTGTGTGACCATCATGACCGCACGCATGCATTTTTCCTGGCGTTAAGGACGCATGCGGCTTGCCACTTGTTTCATGAATGGGCAGCGCATCCATATCAGCGCGCAAACCAATCACGCGATCCCCTGTGACACGACCCGTAATGATGCCAACGACACCCGTCTTGCCTATACCCGTGATGATTTCATCGCAGCGGAACTCTTTGAGTTTTTCAGCAACAATGCCAGCCGTTCGATGCACATCATAATCGAGCTCAGGATGGCGATGGAGATCATGTCTCCACAAGGCGATTTCATCGGCCAATTCAGCGATCCGGTTTTTAATCGGCATAAGAAGGCTCCTTTTGTGCGTCTACTATCCGCCAGAACCGCTCATCTGCCAAGCCTCGGAATGACACGAAAAGACGAAGCAAACAGGGCTGACGAGCATTATGGCCTGTGTTAGGAGGGGCGCTAAACAATGAACTGAAAGCCGAGCATGATGACTTCGAAACTCGACCAACTCAAATCCATGACCGTTATCGTTGCTGATACGGGCGATATGGAGGCGATCCGCACCTTCAAGCCGACAGATTGCACAACGAATCCGTCCCTGGTTTTGAAGGCGGCTGATTTACCGGCTTACGAAGGCGTGATTGCCGACGCAATTTTATGGGGCAAGAAACAAAGCGGCAAGAAGGATGCTGTGGTGGCTGCCGTCGCAGATCGTTTGGCTGTCGCTTTCGGCACCGAACTCGCGCGCCTTGTGCCGGGACGCGTGTCGACCGAAGTCGATGCCGATCTCTCCTTCGATACAAAAGCAAGTGTCGAGAAGGCGCGCGCGATTATCAAAGCCTATGACGCGAATGGCATTTCGCGCGACAAGGTGTTGATAAAGCTTGCATCCACTTGGGAAGGCATTCGCGCTGCCGAAATTTTACAGAAGGATGGCATTGATTGCAATCTCACTTTGCTCTTCTCGCTCGCGCAGGCTGTTGCAGCAGCAGAAGCCAATGCGTTTCTCATCTCGCCTTTCGTCGGCCGCATTCTCGACTGGTATGTGAAGAATGAAGGCAAGACCTATACGGCGGAAGAAGATCCGGGCGTGCTCTCCGTGCGCAAGATTTATTCCTATTACAAACGGCACGGTAACGGCACGATTGTGATGGGCGCGAGCTTCCGTAATACAGGCGAGATCGAAGCGCTTGCCGGTTGCGACCGTTTGACGATTGCGCCTGCATTGCTTGATCAATTGTCGAAAGACCAATCGACGCTTGAACGCAATCTTGAGCCGAAGACCGCCGCGCAAAATGGCGGCGACAAAATTGTGACGGACGAAGCGCGCTTCCGTTATCTCTTGAATGACGACGCAATGGCGACCGAGAAACTCGCAGAAGGCATTCGCGCATTTGCAAAAGATCTCGGCACGCTCAAAGCGATGGTTGCGAAGAAGATTGACGCGTAATTAAATTTTCGCGTCTTTCCCTCCCCTGTAGGGGAGGGTGTCAAACGCATTGCATTTGACGGGTGGGGCTTTGCTACGCTGGCAAAAAGCAAGCCCCCTCCGTTCGCTGCGCGAACACCTACCCCTACAGGTGGAGGAGAATTCTAAGGCGAGATCGCCCAATCCTTCGGCCTCAGCGCATTATCGCGAATTTTGGTGAGCGTCGTTGTCGGCGAAATCGCTTCCGGATCGAGGAAGCAATGGATGATCGACGGCTTGCCGGATGCGACAGCGCGCTCAAATGCAGGCGAGAAGTCTTCCGTCTTGCACACCGTTTCACCATGTCCGCCAAAGGCGCGGGCATAGGCGGCGAAATCCGGATTCTTCAATTGCGTGGCTGAGACGCGCCCCGGATATTCGCGCTCCTGATGCATGCGGATCGTGCCGTAAATGCCGTTATCGACGACGATGCAAATGATCGGCAAATCATATTGGACAGCTGTTGCGAATTCCTGACCGTTCATCAGGAAACAGCCGTCGCCTGCAAATGCAATCACCATGCGATTGGGGAATGTGCGCTTCGCACCAACGGCTGCAGGAACGCCAAAACCCATTGAACCCGAATTCGGCGCGACCTGCGTGCCGTAATTCCGGAAACGCAAAAAGCGCCCCGGCCAAATCGCATAATTGCCTGCGCCATTTGTGATCACCGTGTCATGCGGAATACGATCTCTGAGCCACCGCACGGCTTCGCCGATTTGAAAGTCACCCGGCACTGTCGGGATTGTATCAGTCCAACCAAGAAAATCTTCGCGCGCGGCTTTGCGCGCATCCGCCCATGCAATGGTTTGCGGCGGCTGCAAAGTTTCAACAGACGCTGCAAACGCGCGCGGGCTCGCGTGAATGCCCAGTGTCGGATGATAGACGCGACCCAGTTCTTCCGCATCCGCATGCACGTGCACAAGCTTTTGCTTCGGCACAGGAATATCGAACAACGTATAGGCTTGCGACGGCATCTCGGCCATGCGCCCGCCGATGAGCAGGACAAGATCCGCGCCTTCAATGCGCGCTTTCAATTTCGGATTGGGGCCGATGCCGATTTCGCCCGCGTAATTTTGATTATCGCCATCAAACAACATCGCGCGACGGAAAGACGTCGCGACTGGCAAATTAAAGCGCTCGGCAAAACGGATGATCGATGCGCGCGCTTTCTCGCTCCAGCCGCTGCCGCCCAAAATTACAACGGGATGCTTTGCGGCCCAGAGTAATTTCTGCAGCTCGGCCATTTGCGTGAGACCCGGCCATGTTTCAACAGGCTCAACACGCGGACCCGCTGCGACTTGCGCTGTCGCAACAAGCATATCTTCCGGCAAGGCAATCACGACCGGACCGGGACGTCCTTGCATCGCGACATGAAACGCGCGCGAAATAATCTCAGGCACACGCGCAGGATCGGTGATCTCTGTCACCCATTTCGCGGTCGAGCCGAAATAGGCTTTGTAATCCATTTCTTGGAACGCGCCGCGCTCCTTCATACCAGACTCAATCTGGCCGACAAAAAGAATGAGCGGCACGGAATCATGTTCGGCGATGTGAATGCCGGCCGACGCATTCGTCGCACCCGGTCCGCGCGTGACCATCGCAATGCCTGGCCTGCCTGTGAGACGCGCGGACGCATCCGCCATCATCACCGCGCCACCTTCCTGACGACACACTGTGACATTGATCGACGCGTCTTGCAGCGCGTCGAGCACGGCGAGATAGCTTTCCCCCGGCACGCAGAACATATGCTCGACGCCTTGCGCCTGCAAGCAATCGACAATCAATTGGCCGCCAGTGCGTTCGGGGAGCGTTGTCATTTTGGTATCCACTTCATCATCGTCTTATGCGGCGCGTTACGCGCCCCACGCTTTATCGTTCAAAACATTGTCTGTATCCGCGCCCAGACGCGGCGACGGACGCGAGGCGACCATCGGTTCGCCATTGATCACAATCGGCGTGCGCACACTCGGCACATGGCCGAGCAATGCATCGGCATTGTCGAGATCGACTTTCATAACGCGCGCTTTGACTTGGGGATCCGCAAAGACATCGGCAACCGTGTTGATCGGGCCTGCAGGAACGCCGGCTTTTTCAAGTGCTGTGAGCAAATCATCACGCGACAGAGATGCTGTCAGCTCAGCGATTTTCTCGCACAGAACCGTGCGATTTTTCACGCGCGCGGGATTGGTCGCATAAAGCGGATCATCGGCCAACGCAGCGCAATCGAGAATCTGGCAGAGCCGTTTGAATTGTCCGTCATTGCCGACGGCGATTACGACGTGACCATCGGTAATGGGGAACACCTGATAAGGCACAATATTCGGATGCGCATTGCCCAAGCGGCGCGGCGCTTTACCGGAGACAAGATAATTCATCGCTTGATTGGCGAGCACACTCACTTGCGTATCAAGAAGCGCCATATCGATATGCGCGCCCTCTCCTGTGAGATCACGCTGACGCAAAGCGGCTTGAATACCGATGACGCCGTAGACGCCGGTGAAAATATCGGCGAAGGCCACACCGATTTTTTGCGGCTCGCCATCGGGCGCGCCGGTCAAATCCATAATGCCGCCCATCGCCTGAATCATGAAATCATAACCGGCGCGTTCGGCATAAGGACCGTTCTGGCCGAAGCCGGTGACGGAGCAATAGATCAGTTTCGGATTGATCGCTTTCAAGCTTTCATAATCGAGGCCGTATTTTTTCAAGCCCCCGACTTTGAAATTTTCAATCAGCACATCGGCATGACGCGCGAGACGCTTGACGATCTCTTGGCCTTCAGAAGTTTCGAAATCGACAGCAATCGAACGCTTGCCACGATTGCACGCATGGAAATAGGCAGCGGACAAATCACCGCCATCCTGTGCTGCAACGAAGGGCGGGCCCCATGTGCGCGTATCATCGCCCGTGCCAAGACGCTCGACTTTCACAACATCCGCGCCGAGATCGGCAAGCGTCTGCCCGATCCACGGCCCCGCAAGAATGCGCGCGAGTTCGAGAGCGCGAAGACCGGCGAGAGGTTTTTGTGAAGGCATTTATTCTCCTCCCTCCCCTGCAGGGGAGATTGTTGAACGCTTTGCGTTCGACGGGTGGGGATCGCGGTCTACGGCATCGCTCCAGATTGTATCAAGAACGCTTTCTATTTCTCTATCAACTTCATGATTCCAAAATCGCAAAACACGATATCCCAATGTTTCTAACTCAAAATCGCGATTACGATCCTTTTTCAGACCTACATCGAACCCATGTTGCTCGCCATCGATCTCAACTAATAATTTTTTAGAAAGACAGGCAAAATCGATTATATAGTTTTTGATCGTAACTTGTTTTCGAAAATGTAGGCCCTGGCTTTTTAATTCTTTGAGACGCACCCAAAGTTTTGCTTCCTGAGATGTCAGATTCCTACGAAGCGTTTTTACGAGCGTAGGCGCAACGTTACGAGGTCGTTTTCCCCATCTGTCAGGCCTTACACGCCTGACACCCTCCCCTGCAGGGGAGGGAGAAAAAATACTTGGATCATCTTCCTCTTTAGACATCATAATCAGCCTATTTTCCTCCCCCTTTTAGGCGGTCGAGGGCCGTTAAAACGAAACGGACGGAGGGGGCTATTAAAAAAATGCCTGCAGACCGGTGATAGCGCGACCAAGAATCAAAGCATGCACATCATGCGTGCCTTCATAGGTGTTAACGCTTTCCAGATTCTGCGAGTGACGCATCACGTGATAATCCTGACTGATGCCATTGCCGCCATGAATATCGCGGGCAATGCGCGCGATATCGAGCGCCTTGCCGCAATTGTTACGCTTGACGATGGAGATCATTTCCGGCGCAAGCTTGCCTTCATCAAACAAGCGCCCAACGCGCAACGACGCCTGCAGACCCAGTGAAATATCGGTCATCATATCCGCGAGTTTCTTCTGAACGAGCTGCGTCTGCGCGAGCGGTTTGCCGAACTGGATACGATCGAGCGTATATTGCCGCGCGCGATGCATGCAGTCTTCCGCAGCGCCCAGCACACCCCATGAAATGCCATAACGCGCGCGGTTCAAACATCCGAACGGACCTTTGAGGCCCGACACATTCGGCAGCAGATGATCTTCGGAAACGACAACACCATCCATGACGATTTCACCCGTGATCGATGCACGGAGCGAGAGCTTGCCTTCAATCTTCGGCGCGCTCAAACCCTTCATGCCCTTCTCAAGCACGAAGCCACGGATCTCGTTGTCATGCGCGGCGGATTTCGCCCACACGACAAACACGTCTGCGATTGGTGAATTCGAAATCCACATTTTGGAGCCCGTAAGCATGTAACCATCGCTCACTTTTTCAGCGCGCGTCTTCATACCGGCGGGATCAGAGCCCGCGTCAGGCTCTGTCAAACCGAAGCAGCCGACACATTCACCGCTTGCGAGCTTCGGCAAATATTTTTTGCGCTGCGCTTCCGAGCCATAGGCATAGATCGGATACATCACGAGCGAGGATTGCACGCTCATCATCGAGCGATAACCGGAATCGACGCGTTCGATTTCACGCGCGACAAGGCCATACGAGACATAACCGGCATTCGCGCAGCCATAGTCTTCCGGCAGCGTCACACCAAGAAGACCAAGCTGGCCCATCTCGTTGAAAATTTCGCGATCGGTTTTTTCTTTCGCGTAGGCTTCCGTCACGCGCGGCATCAATTTTTCTTGCACGTAATCACGCGCGGTATCTCGGATCATGCGCTCGTCTTCCGTCAATTGCTCGTCGAGCAGAAACGGATCTTCCCAGTCGAATTTCTGGAGGCTTTGCTTTGATATGCCGTGCATGATGATACTCCCACGTTAACCGAAAATTCTAATCGAGCAATTGATCAAGGCCGCGACGTAAGCCCTTCACATCGCGCACATGACGCGCGGCGTGGAGTGTGCCTGCCACATAGGGTGCGGCAGACGTACCAGCATCGTGGCGAATGACAAGCCGCTCATCCGGCGCGCCGAACACGGCTTCGCAAGACAAGAGATAGCCGAGCATACGCACCGAATGGACCTGCACTGCGCCAATGGTCGCGCCGCGTGTTTCTTTTGCACCGCTCAACTCGTTCACCGGCTTCGCGTTTGACGGTTTGCGAATGGCAGATAACCTTTCGGCCAATTCGCGGCCCGTGCCTGACGGTGTATCCGGCTTTTTGGCAGAGGCATAATCAATCACTTCGACATCAGCGACATGTTTTGCCGCCATCAAGGCAAAGCGCGTCATCAACGCCGCCGTGATCGAATAATTGCCGGAGGCGAAGACGCTCAAGCCCTTTACAAGTGCGAGCTTTTCGATCTCGGTAAAATCATCAGCTGTGAGGCCCGATGTGCCGATGACAACATGCCCGCCATTGTTCAACGCTGTGATGGCGTGACCTTTGACAACATGCGGCTTGGTGTAATCGATCAGAATATCGCATGTCTCTTTCAACGCGTCTTCAAGCGTTTCAGAGACTTTTACGCCGACCGCGTCACGGCCGAGCACTGTGCCGATATCCTGTCCGGCCGCGCTACGCGCCACAGCGCCGACAAGCGTCATATCCTCAGCGTCGAGAACGCCTTTGGCAACCGCACTGCCTGTCCAGCCTGTTGCGCCTGCAACGATAATGCGAAGTGTCATAGGTTTATCCGATATCAAAGCTTACGCCCTGTGCGAGCGGAAGCGTTGTGCCATAATTGATCGTATTGGTGGCGCGGCGCATGTAGGCTTTCCACGCATCGGAGCCCGCTTCGCGACCGCCGCCTGTTTCCTTCTCGCCACCGAATGCACCGCCGATTTCCGCGCCTGACGGACCTATATTGACATTCGCAATACCGCAATCGGAACCCACGTCGGAAACGAAGAGTTCCGCCTCGCGCATATCGAGCGAGAAGAGCGAAGAAGAAAGACCGGCCGACACAGCATTCTGCATCGCAATCGCATCTTCGAAATTCTCGTAGGTCATCACATAAAGGATGGGTGCGAAAGTCTCGCGGAGCACCGGCCCCGTGTGGCTCGGCATTTCAACAAGCGCGGGTGCTGCGTAATAGGCATCATTATGACCGCCGACGGACACGCGTGCGCCGCCCGTGATCTCAGCGCCAAGCGCTTTTGCCTCGGCGAGTGATTTTTCCATATTGTCGAAGGCTTGCTTGTCGATCAGCGGACCGACAAGCACGCCCGCTTCACGCGGATCGCCGACTTTGACGCTGCCGTAAACAGAACGGAGCTTCGCAACGAGGTTTTCATAAATGCTTTCATGCACGATCAAACGGCGAAGTGTTGTGCAACGCTGGCCGGCTGTGCCCATCGCCGCGAATGCAATGCCGCGCAGCGCAAGATCAAGATCGGCAGAGGGTGCGATGATCGCAGCATTGTTGCCGCCAAGTTCGAGAATGGCGCGAGCAAAACGCTCGGCCAATTTCGGGCCAACCTGTTTGCCCATTGCGGTTGAACCTGTTGCGGACAGCACCGGCACGCGATGATCAGCAACAAGTGCTGCGCCGACATCACGACCGCCGATTAACACTTCGAGCAAACCATCCGGCACGCCACCGAATTTCTTTGCCGCGCGATAGAAAATCGCTTGCGTCGCAAGCGCTGTGAGGAGCGACTTCTCTGAAGGCTTCCACACAACACTGTCACCGCACACAAGCGCGAGCGCGGCGTTCCACGACCAGACAGCAACGGGGAAGTTGAAAGCCGAGATGACGCCGCACACGCCAAGCGGATGCCATGTTTCCATCATGCGATGCGACGGACGCTCGGTCGCAATCGTCAAGCCGAATAATTGACGTGAGAGACCGACTGCGTAGTCGCAAATGTCGATCATCTCCTGCACTTCGCCCAAACCTTCGGATGTGATTTTGCCGACTTCGAGCGTCACCAAACGACCGAGATCATTTTTAGCAGTTCGCAATTCTTCGCCGAGCAGGCGCACGAATTCGCCACGACGCGGCGCTGGCACAAGGCGCCATTTGCGGAAGGCTTTGTCAGCGCGGCCGACAGCATCAGTCGCGTCCGACGCCTTATGCTCTTTCAACTCGGTGATCACTTCGCCCGTGATCGGCGAACGCGCAGCAAGCCCGCCCTTGGCAAAGGCCGATTGCGGCACGCCGAGGCGGTTGAGGATTTCAAGGGCTTCGGCAGAGGCAGACATAGACATGTCAGGATCCTGAATTGATAGGCGGCGCTGTTTCGCGCTGTTGAAACGGGACTCACACTATCGTCCGCGACGCTTCGCGGCCAGAGAGGGATGTGCCGAGATCATTTCCCCCGTTTTTTGCATGATGTTCAATAAAATTGCCGCTTGCAACTCATGATTTCGAAAGATATCATGAGTTTTAATCATGAACTTGCCCCGCTCCCTCCTTCCCTCCCTTTCAGCCCTTCAGGCTTTTGAGGCTTCCGCCCGCCATGTGAGCTTCACACGCGCTGCGGAAGAGCTGAATTTGAGCCAAGGCGCGATCAGCCGGCAGGTCGCGTCATTAGAGGAGATGCTCGGCGTTCCGCTTTTTGTGCGTGTCCGACAGCGAATCAGCCTGACACCCGCAGGCACTGCCTATGCCGAAGAGGTCCGCGACGCGTTAAACCGCCTCTCTGCCGCCACCTTAAATGCAGTTGCTTTCAAAGGCGCAGGCGGCACGCTCGCGCTGGCGATTCTCCCCACTTTCGGCACGCGCTGGCTCATTCCCCGTGTTCCCGATTTTTCGCAAAAACATCCGGAAGTCACGATCAATTTCTCAACGCGGATTTTGCCTTTCGATTTCTCACGCGAGCCACTTGATGCTGCGATTCATTTTGGTGATCCCGTTTGGCCCGGCGCAGTTCTGCATCGGTTGATGGGAGAAACCATCATACCGGTAGTGAGCCCCACGCTTGTCGATCGATTGCAGATTTCAAAGCCTGAAGATCTTTTACGCGCGCCCTTGTTGAAACAAGCAACACGCCCGCGCGCATGGGCTGAGTGGTTCAACGCGCAGGGGCTCGATCACAAAGATGCAATTCAAGGTCCGGGTTTCGAGCAATTCGCGATGGTGGCGAAAGCCGCTGTTGCAGGCTTAGGCGTTGCGATTGTGCCGCGCTTTCTTGTTGAAGAAGAGCTTTCCTCTGGCGTTCTTACAATTCCCATCAATCAACCGATTGAAAGCGAACAGGCCTACTGGCTCGTTTATCCGGAAGAAAAGAAAGATCGCCCTGCTGTAAGAGCCTTCCGCTCATGGCTTCTCGATCAATGCGCGTAATAGATTTTAAATCTCATCAAAACGTGCAATCCGCATGGAATAGGCCTCGAGCATTTTTTCAAATTCATCGCTTTTGAAAAATTCAAATTCTTGATCACGCGCAGTGGTTACCGGATCAAGTGCAGCAAGTGTTTCATCGCTCACACCCGGATGACACATCACAAGATGACGCTTGCCATGCACGAGTAGAAAACGTTGAAATTCGCGCGCGAAATCGGCTTCAGGATCAAAAGACCGCACACCTGAGAATGTATCATTCACGCGATACCCATAGCGCTTTGCTTCGCGGGCAAAGTCCGACGACAAAAATGAAATAAACAACGCTTTGCCAACTGACAAACCGCGCGCCACGATTGATCCCAAATGATCAGAAGGCATACGCAGCCACGGTTTGCGATCCGGTTTTAAAGTCTCCAACGCCTCAAAAAGCGCGCGCCAAATTCCGGGCAACACATGGACATGCTGATGCCCGTCGATGAAATCCGGGAAATGTCCCGTCACCGCTTTGAAGCTTTCAATCTGGCGCATAATCTCATCGCGAATCTCTCGGCGCGGGATCCCGTTCAAAAAACACTTCGCCATCAATTTCGGGAGCGGAAGAAACTGCCCTCCGGGCGCGAGCGTCGGGGAGGGCCCCAGCGGCGGGCCGAGGGTGAGCGTCAGATGAAGGCCGAGATCGCAACACCTCTGAAAGGGCTTCAAAGCCTCTGCTTGGGCGGCCCAGCCCGGCTGATTCACCATGGATCCGGTGCCGGAGAGGCGATTTTTTGCCAAAAGGTCCAAAATCGCGTCGCTGACGCCCTTTGAAAGTCCGAAATCATCGGCAATCAATATGAAAGGAACGGGTGGCATCAAAGCGCAGGCACCTGTATGAGTAGCGCGTAAAATCTAAC
The DNA here is from genome assembly GCA_016870035.1 of Alphaproteobacteria bacterium. GTDB lineage: Bacteria > Pseudomonadota > Alphaproteobacteria > Rhizobiales > Beijerinckiaceae > CAIUPE01. Next base: position 19,855 of record VGCJ01000013.1, on the reverse strand, counting down.
GCATCCCGCGTGGAACGCGGCCCCAAGGAAGTCAAGACGTGCCGAGCCTAGCACAGTCCCCTCTCAGCCCCATCGAAAATCCCTGCGAGCTCACGCTCGTGATCCCCGCTTTCAACGAAGCGGGTAATCTCGAGGCGCTGCTTCAGCGTGTCATTCCGCTGCTTGATCGTCTGTCTAAAGATTGGGAGCTGATTTTTATCGATGATGGCTCATCGGATGAGACCTTCGCGCATATTGTGGTGGCGCATGTCAAAGATGCGCGTATTCGTTGCGTCTCTTTCAGCCGCAATTTCGGCAAAGAAATCGCTATTGCCGCCGGTCTTGATGCCGCTCGCGGTGATGCGGTTGTGATCATGGATGCCGATTTGCAACATCCGCCCGAGATGATCGAAAGATTCATAGAACTCTGGCGCGAAGGCTATGATGCTGTTTATGGCCAACGCATCGACCGCCATACCGATAGTTGGGCGCGACGCGCTTTCTCAGCGGTGTTTTACCACCTCTTTGCAAGCTTCGGTGAAACGCCTTTGCCCGATGGCGCGGGTGATTTCCGTTTGCTTGACAGAAAAGCGGTCAATGCTTTGCGCTTGATGGGCGAACGCGCGCGGTTCTCAAAAGGGCTTTATGCATGGATCGGTTTCAAATCGATTGGTGTGCCCTTCGAAGTCTCCGATCGCGTCACCGGCAGTTCGAAATTCGGCTTTGGACGATTAATCAGCTTTGCTTTTGACGGCATCGCGTCATTCTCAATTGTACCTTTGCGTGTGTGGACCTATATCGGCGCGCTTGTCTCGGGCTTTGCGCTTTTGATGGCGGCGTCCGTTATCATCAGCACGCTTCTATACGGCATTGATGTACCCGGTTACGCGACAATCGTTGTGTCAATCACCTTTTTTGCAGGTGTACAATTGCTCTCACTTGGCATTATTGGCGAATATATCGGTCGCATTTTTGCCGAAGTGAAAGGCCGCCCGCTCTATCTCGTGGGGCAACGGATCGGCTTTGGTGAAGATAAAGACAAGCCCCGATCCCCGCGGTCGACTTCACACTCATGATCCGCTCTTTTGCTTCCGTCAGCGGTTTCACACTTCTATCCCGCATCACTGGCTTTGCGCGTGATGTGACACTCGCTTCGATCCTCGGCTCCGGCTTGATGGCGGATGCCTATTTCGTGGCGCAACGCCTGCCCAATCATTTTCGCGCGATCTTTGGTGAAGGCGCTTTTAATTCAGCCTTTGTGCCTGCCTATACGCGTGAACTCGAGAGCCGCGGTGAAGCGGCCGCGCGTGCTTTGGCGTCAACCATCCTTACCGGCCTTACATTTATTCTTCTGATCCTCACCGCACTCGCACTGTGGCAGATGAATTTTGTGATTGATCTGCTCGCGCCAGGTTTTTCCGATGAACCGGAAAAATACGCGCTGGCTATCACACTGACGCGCATCACGTTTCCTTATCTATTGCTCATTTTGGTTGTGAGTTTGATTTCAGGCACACTGAACGCACATCAGAAATTTGCAAGCGCCGCAGCAGCGCCGGTTCTTTTGAATCTCGCGATCATCGCCGCACTCGCGTTAAGCTTTCTTTTCCCCTCGGCCGCTCATGCCGCCGCATGGGGCATTGCGATTTCAGGTGTCTTGCAGCTCTCACTCGTTGCGATCAACGCCAAACAAGCCAATTTTTTGCCGCGCTTCACAAAACCGCGCTCATCTCCCGCATTAAAGACATTTTTGAAAGCGCTCGGACCTGCGGTGATCGGATCAGCGGGCGTGCAAATCGCAATCTTTGCTGACACTATTATTGCTTCGCTTTTACCGACTGGTGCGGTATCGGCGATTTCTTATGCGGATCGTCTTTATCAATTGCCCGTAGGCCTGATCGGCATCGCAGCGGGCACAGTTTTATTGCCTGAAATGAGCCGCCATCTGGGTCGTGATGATCCATCAAAAGCCCATGCCACACAAAATCATACGATGGCGCTCACGATTCTTTTGACGATGCCCTTCTTTGTGGCTTTTCTGATGATCCCTGAAGAGATCATTCGCGGCGTCTTCATGCATGGCCGCTTTACGGCAGAAGACGCCACCGCTTCCGCACTTGTTCTTGCTGCTTACGGCATTGGAATTCTGCCTGTTGTGTTGATCCGCTCGCTCGTTGCAAGTTTTCATGCACGACAAGATACAATAACGCCTTTGATCGCGGCCTTTATCGGTATTGCCGTCAATGTCATTTTGAAACTCGCGCTTTATAACTCATGGGGCGCGTCAGGTCTTGCCTTCGCCACGGCGATAGGCGCGTGGATCAATGGCGGTCTCTTGTCCCTTCTCGCCTATCGCAAATCATGGTTTTCACCTGATCAAAAGCTCTTCCGTTTGATCATCGCGATGGGACTTTCAGGCCTCGCCCTTGCTCTTGCCACGCCGTCACTCAAAACCATGTCGATGATGATCACGTCATCACTTCCCATGACAGCCGTGTTCACGCTTTTCTCCCTGGCAATCGCCGGTGGCGCGCTTTACGCCCTTGTCGTGTTCATCACGACTCGCCTGCTTTCGGTTCCACTACCGCTCAGCATGCGTTGATATGAATCAATGCTCCTTTGATGCCTTGATGCACAATGAATTGCATTCCTCTGTGTTCAACAAAAGGAAGCGGATTATGAAAACCAATATCGGCATCATTGACCGGAGCCTGCGCATCATCATTGGCGTGCTGCTACTCGCATGGGCCATTCCCGTCGGCTTTCCGCCGATGGACTATAATTGGATCGGATGGATCGGCATTGTGCCCATCATCACGGCCATTGTCGGCTATTGTCCGCTCTATGGGCTTCTCAATCTCACAACCAATGGACGAACGAAAATTCACGCCTAATAAAAAGGGCGCCCGATAAGATACAGGGCGCCCTTAAATTTTCGATCACTCAAAACTCAAAATGTCTTGTTACCGCGCACAAGCACATAATAAGCGTAGAGCGAAGTCGTGCCACAAATATAAAGACGATTGCGATTGATGCCGCCAAAGCACACATTCGCAACCACTTCTGGCACATGAATTTTCCCGATCAATGTACCATCGGGATCATAAACATGAACGCCATCGCCCGCCGAGGTCCAAATCCGTCCATCTTCGTCAACGCGCAACCCGTCGAAGAGGCCGTTGGTGCATGTCGCAAACAAACGACCATTCTTGATCTTATCGCCATCAACGTCAAAGACACGGATATAACGCGGACCGTTTTCGACATGGGTCGCGCCGGTATCGACGATGTAAAGTTTCTTCTCATCGGGCGAGAACGCCAAACCGTTCGGACGCACAAAATCATCCGCAACGCGCGTTATTACACCCGTCTTCCCGTCAATGCGATAGACGTGGCAACCGTCTTGCTCCATCGGCGAACGAAGGCCTTCATAATCCCAATCAATGCCGTAAGCAGGATCTGTGAACCAAATTGAATCGTCGGTCTTAACAACCGCATCATTCGGCGAATTGAAACGTTTGCCATGAAATGTTTCCGCAAGTGTTGTGATCGTGCCATCAATTTCCGTGCGCGACACACGGCGACCGCGATGTTCGCAGCTAATCAAACGGCCTTGCCGATCAACCGTATGACCATTGGTGTAATTTGACGGATTACGAAATTCCGAAACGCTGCCATCAGTTTCATCATAACGCATCATCCGATTATTCGGGATGTCCGACCAGATGAGATAGCGCCCAGCCGGAAAATAGGCCGGACCTTCAGCCCAGCGGCAACCGACATAAAGCCTATCTAGTTTTGCTGTGCCATTGAAAAGCCCCGCCGCCCGTTTATCGAGCACTTCGTAAGGCGTCGGCAAAACATCATCATATGGTCCGCTCATCGGTCCTCCCCCTTCTCATTTTCAGAGATTTTTTGCCCCTGGATTATGCAAGTCCTGCGCGCGCTGACAAGGAGGGGGTAGCCGCGACAGAGCGCCATTCTTGACCTCTCTTCTGAGATCGGCGATCCCTCGGCGCGAAAAAGGAGCCGTAATGGCAGATATTGATGCAATTGTTGTGGGTGCGGGCGTTGTGGGCCTCGCAGTGGCGCGGGCGCTCGCGCTCTCGGGGCGATCCGTCATCGTGCTTGAAGCGGCCGAGGGCATCGGCACCGAAACCTCGTCACGCAATTCCGAAGTCATCCATGCCGGCATTTATTATCCAACGGGAAGCCTGAAGGCGAAACTTTGCGTCAAAGGCCGCCGCGCGCTTTACGCATTTTGTGACACTCATAAAGTACCCTATCGCCGCTGCGGTAAATTGATTGTCGCAACGAACGCCGCGGAAACGGCGGCCATTGAAAAGCTCAAAGCCACTGGCGATGCGAATGAAGTTGAAGGCTTGACGCTGATTTCCGGCGAAGAAGCGCGAGCAATGGAACCAGCGCTCTATGCGACTGCGGCTTTGTTTTCGCCCGTGACAGGCATTCTCGATAGCCACGCTTTCATGTTGGCTCTGCAAGGCGATGCGGAAGCGCATGGTGCCGCCTTTGCCTTTCACACACCGTTCCTCAGCGCCGATGCTACGGGGAACACGATCCGCGTGGAAACGGGCGGTGCCGAGCCTATGAAGCTCACGACAAATCTTCTGATCAATGGCTCGGGGCTTCACGCAACCAAAGCGGCCGAAGCCATCAAGGGCCTCTCCGAAAAGCACATCCCTAAGACGCTCTACGCGCGCGGGAATTATTTTACGCTGCAAACCCGCGCGCCTTTTTCGCGGTTGATTTACCCCGCACCGCATACCCACGGGCTTGGCGTTCATTTGACGCTTGATCTTGCCGGGCAAGCGCGTTTCGGCCCTGATATCGAATGGATCAATGAGATCAATTATGATGTAAACCCGAAACGTGCCGAGGGATTTACAGAAGCCATCCGCCGCTATTGGCCCGCTTTGCCCGATAACGCGCTCGCGCCGGGCTATTCCGGCATCAGGCCGAAAATCTCGGGGCCCCATGATCCAGCCCCCGATTTCCGTATTGATGGGCCTTACGCTCATGGAATACCAGGCCTCGTCAATCTTTTCGGGATCGAGAGTCCGGGACTGACCGCGTCGCTTGCCATCGCCGAGGCCGTTATGGACCCGCTTACCTAAAAATCACGGAACCGTCCTTGAACGGCCATAACAAGGCCTTTTATCAGGGTTCCTTTTCTTTTTTCTTCCATTGTGAATAGATGCGTCCGCCGTAATTGAGACCCTGCCCATGAATTTCCTTGCCCGCGCGTTTTTAGCCCTTTTCGCCTTCGCTATTTTAACTCCGGCATTCGCCGCTCCGCGTACCGATCTTGTCGTCGGCGTGCGGCTTGAGCCACCGCATCTTGACCCGACCGCGGGAGCCGCTGCGGCCATCGGCGAAATCACTTATGCGAATGTGTTTGAAGGCCTCACCCGCATTGATCGTGATGGTAAAGTAAAACCCGCACTCGCCTCCTCTTGGGAAATTTCGGACGACGGTAAAACCTATGTCTTTCGTTTGCGCAGCGGTGTAACTTTTCATGACGGAACAACCTTCTCCGCCAGTGATGTGAAGTTTTCCCTCGAACGTGCGCGTGGCGAAGGCAGCGTCAATCCACAAAAGGGATTGTTCGAACCGATCGAAAAAATTGAAACGTCTGATCCGACCACAGTGAAGATCACATTGAAGCGACCGACCGGTGCGTTTCTTTTCAATTTAGGATGGCCCGCGGCCATTATTGTTTCGGCAAAATCGGCCGAGACCAACAAAACAAATCCGATTGGCACGGGTCCCTTTCGCTTTTCGAATTGGACAAAAGGCGCAAGCGTCGAGCTCGTGCGCAATGAAACTTATTGGGGCCGTAAAACAGCGCTTGAAAAAGTTTTATTCCGTGTGATCGCTGATCCCTCTGCCGCATACGCCTCTTTGATGGCGGGCGATGTTGATGCCTATCCGATCTATCCTGCACCGGAAAATCTTGATCAATTCCGTGCCGACAAACGCTTCACTGTTGTGGTCGGCAACACTGAAGGCAAAACCATTCTCGCCATCAATAATGGCAAGGCGCCTTTTAATGATCTCAAAGTACGTCAAGCACTTGCCTATGCGGTTGATCGTAACGCGGTGATCACAGGCGCGATGTTTGGTATTGGCCAACCGATTGGTTCGCATTTCTCGCCGACCGATCCGGGCTATGTCGATCTGACCGCGCAATATGCTTATGATCCCTACAAGGCCAAAGCGCTGTTGCGTGAAGCGGGCGTGAATGAACTCAAGCTTCGCCTAGTGTTACCGCCGCCAGAATATGCGCGGCGCGGCGGTGAAATCATTGCACAACAATTGAAAGCCATCGGCATCGCGGTTGAAATCGTACCCGTAGAATGGGCGCAATGGCTCTCGGACGTTTTCAAAGCCAAGAATTATGATCTGACCATAATCTCGCATGTCGAGCCGATGGATCTCGATATCTATGCGCGAGATGATTATTATTTCGATTATAAGAGCCCTGCTTACAAAGTGCTTTATGCAGAACTTGCTGCCACGACGGATGAAGCCAAACGTCTGGAGCTCATCGAAAAAGCCCAGAAAATGCTCGCTGATGAGTGCGTGAATGTGTTTTTGTTCTTGTTACCAAAGAGCGGCATCTGGAACGCAAAACTCAAAGGACTTTGGGAAAACGCCCCCATACCCGTCAATGACCTCACAGAGGTCGAGTGGGTGGAGTGATCAATAAAAAAGGCGGTCGATAGACCGCCTTTTTTATCTTGGCTTTATAGCAGACTCACGCGCGCATCCGCTTGCCTTCAGGGTCAAACAGCGGATCGACAATGATCGTCGCCTTGCGCAATTCGCCCATGATCTCGATAGCAAATGAGCCCTTGCCGAGATCGCTCGCGATCTCTTTCGGCACATAGCCCTGCGCGAGCGATTTATCGACATAATGCGCATAGCCGCCCGATGTGACCCATCCGACAACTTTATCGCCATGCCAGATCGGCTCGTCGCCGAGCACGTCGGCATCTGTCGCTTCAACGATCATTGAGACACGACGCAGCGTGCCGCCGCTCCTCTGTTCTTCAACCACAGCGGCTTTGCCGATAAAATCCGGCTTGTCGAGACGGATGAACCGATCCATCTGCGCTTCGAATGGTCCATAGATCGGGCGCAATTCACGGAACCAGGTGGGGAAGTTTTTCTCGAGACGCAAAGCGAGCAATGCGCGCATTCCGAAATTGATAATGCCATGCGGCTTACCGGCTTCAAGAATGGCAAGATAAAGCCGACGCTGATATTCCGGCTTCACCCAAATTTCGTAACCGAGATCACCCGTATAGGTGACGCGGTTCACCATGGCCGGAACATTCGCGATATCGAAGCTCTTGTGATCCATGAATTTAAATGCAGCGTTTGACACATCTTCATCGGTCAAAGCCTGCAGCACACCGCGCGCCTTTGGCCCTGCAATGGAGAGGCCCACAAGACCCATATCGAGACGCTTTACGGAAACCGAGCCATCCTTCGGCAAATGCTTTTCAAACCAGCGCATGTGATAGATCTGCGCTTGCGACGAACCCCACATATAGAAGTGGCCTTCGCCCGCTTTCGCAATCGTGAAGTCACCGATGAGCTTGCCCTTTTCATTGAGCATTGGCGTCAACACCAAGCGGCCCGTCTTCGGCATCACATTGGTCATGAGGCGCGCGAGATAGGCTTCAGCGCCTGAACCAGTGAATTCATATTTCGCGAAGTTTGCGATTTCTGTAACGCCAACTTTTTCGCGCACGCCTTTGCACTCGGCTTTGACATGCGGGAAATCATTCGAGCGGCGGAAGGAGAAAATATCTTCCTGCGCAACGCCTTTCGGTGCGAACCAGAGCGGCGTTTCCAAGCCCCATGAATCGCCCATAACCGCACCGTTTGCGACCATCAAATCATAAGTCGCCGTTGTCTGATGCGGCCTTGCAGTTGGCAATTCTTCATTCGGGAAGCGGATGCGGAAGCGGCGGCAATAATTCTCACGCACTTTTTCGTTTGTGTAAGAACGCGTTGCCCATTCGCCATAGCGCGCGACATCCATGCCCCAGACATCAAAGCCCGGATCGCCATTCACCATCCATTGCGAGAGCGCGAGACCGACACCGCCGCCCTGGCTGAAACCCGCCATCACGGCGCAAGCGACCCAGTAATTCGAAAGACCCTGTACAGGGCCAACCAATGGATTCCCGTCAGGCGAGAAGGTGAACGGGCCGTTGATGATTTTCTTGATACCGGCCTTCGCCATAGCAGGGAAATGCTCGTAGCCGATTTCAAGCGATGGTGCGATGCGGTCGAGATCAGGCTGCAACAATTCAGCGCCAAAATCCCACGAGGTTGTCTTTGGCGACCATGGCACACCGGCGCGCTCATAGGTGCCAAGCACCATGCCCGTGCGTTCTTGGCGCATATAGATTTCGGCTTTGAAATCGATGGCATGCGGCAATTCATGGCCGCGCTCTTTTTTATACGCGACAACTTCCGGCATCTCGTCGGTTATGAGATACATGTGTTCCATTGCGAGCACCGGCAATTCGATACCGACCATGCGACCGACTTCGCGCGCCCAGAGACCACCGCAGTTTACAACGTGCTCGGCGACGATCGTGCCCTGATTGGTGACAACATCCCAACCGCCATCCTTGCGCTGGTTGAGTTCTTCGACTTTTGTTTTGAGATAAATTTCAGCACCTTGAATACGCGCCGATTTCGCATAAGCATGCGTTGTGCCGTAAGGATCGAGATTGCCATCGGCCTTGTCGAGCATCGCGCCGATGAATTTCGTTTCATCAAGCAGCGGCAAAAGATCTTTTGCTTCCTTCACAGAAATCAATTCGGTTTCGAGGCCGAGATAGCGCGCACGGGCATGCGCCATTCTCAACCAGTCCATGCGCTCGGGCGTATCCGCAAGCATCAAGCCGCCGGAGCGATGGAGACCACAGCTTTCGCCCGAGATTTTCTCAAGCTCGTCATAAAGCGCGATTGTATAGCCTTGCAGTTTGGCGACATTCGGATCGCCGTTCAGCGTATGGAAACCGCCCGCCGCATGCCATGTCGAGCCATGGGTCAGCTGCTCGCGCTCGACGAGCACGACATCTTTCCAGCCCGCTTTGGTGAGATGATATAGAACCGAAGCGCCAACAACGCCGCCCCCAATGACGACAACACGGGCATGGGTTTTCATCGCGATCCAGTCCTTTCATAGAAACACCAGTAAAATTCACCGCCACGCTAAAAAGAGGTGCGGGCATGGGCAAGCCCGTTTTTTCGATGGGGGCGTGCCGTCAGGCGATACCAAAGAAGATCGCCTGCGCGCGGTTCACCGCCGCAATGGTCTCCCGATCAGCCACTCCGATGGTCGCGCCGACTTTCGACGCCGGAAATGTCTGGGCCTTGTCGATCATGATTTGAGACTGAACCGCCAAGCCGGTCTTTGGTACAGCTTCAATGGTGAGCCACAACTGATCGAGATCGTTGAGATGGCTTGTGATCGGCAAAACGGTCACGGAGCTCAATTCCGAAAAGAGATCGCTTTGAATAATGAGAGCGGGACGCGGTTTTCCGTAATCACCCTGAAGAGCGATGGTGACGATATCGCCGCGCTTCATTCCCATCCGGACCTATCAGCCGCCCGCTCGATCCAATCGAGGATCTCAGCTTGATGAGAATCATTCCGCAAAGCTAATGCCTGACGATGGCATTCTGCGACGAAAGCGGCATCACTTGTATCAGGAACCAAGATTTGGACAGGCCGCAATCCGGCGCGCCGCAAAGCGTCGCGTCTCTTCCTCACCCGCTCTGCTGATTGCGATGCCATGTCACGCCCTCTTGAGTGGTACATGTCACACGGAGGGAGATGAAGTTCAACGCCGATACCGCCGTTCGAGAAGCTCGAAGACGAGCCGCGCCGCTTGCACCTCGCCCCCTTCCGGGCGGCCGGATTTGGGCGATGGCACCCAGCAGAACACGTCGAAATGAGCCCAAGACTTTGCCTTCTCCACAAAGCGCTGGAGAAACAAAGCCGCGGTGACTGATCCGGCAAAAGCGCCGGAAGAAATATGATTGATGTCGGCGACTTTTGAATCGAGCAGTTTCGCGTAAGGCTTCCAAAGCGGCATCCGCCATACGGGGTCATTCACGGCGAGACCTGATGCAGTGATGTCAGCGGCAAGCGTTTCATCATCGGTGTATACAGGCGGCAGATCAGGCCCGAGCGCCACGCGCGCAGCACCGGTGAGCGTCGCAAAATCAAGGACGAGATCGGGTGCCTCTTCATCAGCAAGCGTTAACGCGTCACCCAAAATCAAACGGCCTTCCGCATCCGTATTGCCGATCTCAACCGAAATGCCTTTGCGGCTTGCAAGAACATCACCGGGACGAAACGCAGACCCCGAAATTGAATTCTCAACAGTCGGCAAAATCAACCTCAGTGAAATCGGCAAACCCGCCGCCATCACCATGCGTGCAGCCGCAAGCGCCACAGCGGCGCCGCCCATATCTTTTTTCATGAGCAACATGGAATTGTCAGGCTTGATGTTGAGGCCGCCTGTATCAAAGGCCACACCTTTACCAACGAGCGTCACTTTAGGATGCGAAGGATTCCCCCACCGCAAATCGACAAGACGCGGCGCGCGTGTTGAAGCGCGACCCACCGCATGAACCATCGGAAAATTTTGTGTGAGCAAATCGTCACCGATGATCGATGTCACCGATGCGCTAAATTGTTTTGCAACATCACGGATGGCCGCTTCAATCTCAGCAGGGCCAAGATCATTCGCCGGCGTGTTGATGAGATCGCGACCTTCAAACACGGCCTCTGCAATTTTTGACAACCGCGAAGTATCAACGCCTGCAGGCGGCACGAGTTTAACGCTCACCCCCTTGGGTTTCGATTTGTAACGCTCGAAACGATATGAGCCCAAAAGAAAAGCAAGCGTCGCTTGTGACGCATCACCCCAATCACCCTCGAAGCGATAGGTGCCGGGCGGCAAAAGCGTTGGCAATTTTCCAGCAATGAAGGGATCAGCATCCACAGCGCCTTTTTTGCCAAGGCCAAACAACACGGCGGAAATCCCTGCACCACGCCCCGGAACGAGACAGAGCGAACCCTGCCCGCCTTCGAAACCTGACGCACGGACGAAATCGACAAGCGCCAATTGCTCCGCCGTCGCGGTCCATGATTCAGGGGTAACGGCATAAACGGGAATGGCGGTGGCGGCGTCTTTCGAGAATAAGGGATGCACGAGACTGTCCTTGTCGATGAATTGAACGATGAAACCGAAGCCAAGCGTGAATTGGCTTTAGCGCAAAATGGGCAAAATGGACATCATCCACGACCTTTATCCAAAGGTCCTCCCTCTTGCGGGAAGCCGGATGATCCAGTAACCCGCCACGGAACACGCTGAAACATCTTTCAAACCAGCCTCCGAAAGGCCGCGCCGATGTCGAAAAAGTCAGTCAAAAAAGTCGTTCTCGCCTATTCGGGCGGCCTCGACACCTCGATCATCCTAAAATGGCTTCAGACGACCTACGCTTGCGAAGTAGTGACCTTCACTGCCAATCTCGGCCAAGGCGAAGAACTCGGACCGGCACGCGACAAAGCGCTCCTCTTGGGCATCAATCCGGAAAACATTTTCATCGAAGATTTGCGCGAAGAATTCGTGCGTGATTACGTCTTCCCGATGTTCCGCGCGAACGCCGTCTATGAAGGCGTCTATCTGCTGGGCACGTCGATTGCGCGTCCGCTGATTGCCAAGAAGCAAATCGAGATTGCCGAGAAAGTCGGCGCCGATGCGGTCTCGCATGGCGCGACCGGTAAAGGCAATGATCAGGTCCGCTTCGAGCTCGGCTATTATGCGCTCAATCCGAACATCACCATCATCGCGCCGTGGCGCGAATGGGATTTGCGCTCGCGCGAACAACTCATTGCTTTCGCCGAACAACATCAGATTCCGATTGCGAAAGACAAGCGCGGCGAAGCGCCCTTCTCGGTTGATGCGAATTTGTTGCATGCGTCTTCAGAAGGAAAAGTGTTGGAAGACCCCGCCATCGAAGTGCCGGACTACGTGTATTCCCGCACCATCGGACCGGAAGCGGCACCTGATAAAGTAACGACCATCACAATCGATTTCGAAAAGGGTGATGCGGTAGCGATCAATGGCGAAAAGCTCTCGCCTGCGACATTGCTTGCGAAACTAAACGCGCTTGGCAAAGAAAATGGTATTGGTCGTCTCGATCTCGTCGAGAACCGTTTCGTCGGTATGAAATCGCGCGGCATGTATGAAACACCGGGCGGCACAATTTTGCTCGTCGCCCATCGCGGCATTGAATCGATCACGCTTGATCGCGGCGCAGCGCATCTCAAAGACGAGCTGATGCCGAAATATGCCGAACTCATCTATAACGGTTTCTGGTTCTCACCGGAACGCGAAATGTTGCAGGCGCTGATCGACAAATCACAAGAAGCGGTAACAGGTCGCGTGATGCTAAAACTCTATAAGGGCAATGTGTGGGTCATCGGTCGCGAGAGCCCCCATTCGCTTTATGATAGGGACCTTGTGACCTTCGAGGAAGGCGCTGTGGCATACGATCACCGCGATGCGGCAGGCTTTATTCGCTTGAATGCCTTGCGTTTGCGCACGCTTGGTAATCGCAAGAAAAAGGCAGGCAAGTGAGTTTGACTTTCTGTTGCTTATTTTTAGTCGTGGATGACCGCCCCAAGGGCGGTCATGACGGTGAAATAAATCTCGCAAATTTTTAATCGTCATGGCTGGGCTTGTCCCGGCCATCCACGAATTCCTAACGCCGCATCTGCTTTCTAAACTTATCAGCCTAATAACACGCGCGGTCGAGATAATCGGTGAGTGAATCATAGATCGCTTTATCGTCATCCGATAAATGCTCGGTACCTTGCGTAGTAATCTCTTCTGCAAATTTCAAAACAGCATCCGTGTGAATGCAGAGCACTTGAACTTGCGCGCGGAGGGAAAACTCGTTGGGGAACTCTTTGAACTCCATGGCACACCCCTTTTTCAAAAGAGAACGACTCCAACGCGTCCGCGCTGGAGTCGGGGTCTTGAAAGAGCCATACAAACATGGCCGCGACGCTTTTAATCTCGCGACCTGGACATAACGCCGCCACCCCAACATGTAGCAAAGTCAGGGCCGTTTGGTCTCGGCAGAGGCACTGCCGGTTTGTGTGGGGTCTTTCAATTCCCCGAGTCATGATGGACATGACCTTAGGAAAATATATCAGCGCCGCACCAAAACGCAAATCGCCCTACGTTCAACGCGGGCTATCGAGCTCAGGCATCAAGTGATGAAAGGCGGTGAAAGCGGGTGAGAGAGTTTTAGTAAAATGCGATGGATTTTATAACGTGATGGCTCCGCGCTATTCGTCATGATCAAATTCATCCAGCGGTTCATGAGAATATTGATCTACATCGCGACCGGCATAAAAGATCCGAACGATTTGAACCGTGTCATCAGCAACAATAAATGCGATTGTCACGCGTCGTTCAAAACCGATAAGCCGAATAACGGGAAAAGAATCATCACGCTAAGTGCCGCGATGGGGGAAATTTTTAAATCCGGTTAAGTAAGTTCGTATGCGACGAACGTAACTGGATGCCGCTCGAACATGACCGGACTGATCAATAATCCATTCGGCAATCCCCTTGAGATCAGGCTTGGCTGATGGCGACAGTCTAACTTTGTATTGTTTCGCCATTTTGTTTCATCCGTTCGGCAAGTCTTGCCTCAAGCTCGTCAAAAACCTCATCCATTGGTATGGACGGCCGCGGATCTTTCATGGCTTCGGTGATCGCAGCTTTCATATAGTCAAATTGCCGCTTTCGCTCCGCCTCTTGATCCTCAAGCAGTCGAAGGCCTGCGCGGACGACTTCACTGGCGTTTTGATAGCGCCCCTCGCGGATTTGCTCCTGAATAAAGGCTTCAAACCGCTCGCCGAGATTGACATTTGCCATGACACACTTCCACAATAATTAACATTAGATAGCAATAACTGATAATTGTGGATCTGAAAAGTGCCCGATTTAGCGCGCGAATAGGTGAGCGGGTGCAAGACATCCCTTCCCTTTTGGCCCCAAATCCTGTACTAACGCAATAATTTAAAACCGCAGGCCCGGGGGTTTTTCAAAAACCGCCGGGTTTTCATTTGGAAAGACGTTTTTTATGGATATCCGCAATATCGCGATCATCGCGCATGTCGACCACGGCAAAACGACTCTCGTCGACAAGCTCCTCGCTCAATCCGGCACGTTCCGCGAAAACCAGAAAGTTGCCGAGCGCGCAATGGATTCGAATGATCTCGAACGCGAACGCGGCATCACCATTCTCGCAAAATGCACGGCGGTGAACTGGAAAGACACGCGCATCAATATCGTCGACACTCCCGGCCACGCCGATTTCGGCGGCGAAGTGGAGCGTATCCTGAATATGGTCGACGGCGTGATCGTTCTTGTCGACGCGGCTGAAGGCCCGATGCCGCAGACAAAATTCGTTGTATCGAAAGCCTTGAAGCTCGGCCTTCGCCCAATTGTCGCGATCAACAAAATCGACAAACCGGAAGCGCGCGCGAATGAAGTGGTGAACGAAGTGTTCGATCTCTTCGCCGCACTCGACGCCACCGATGAACAACTCGACTTCCCGATCCTCTACGGGTCAGCCAAGCAAGGTTGGATGTCGAAAGATCCGGATGGTCCGAAGGTTTCGCTCGGTCCAATGTTTGATTTGGTGCTTGAGCATGTCGCGCCACCAAGGACGGAAGAAGGTTCTTTCCGCTTGCTTGGTACAATCCTCGAAGCCAATCCTTATTTGGGCCGCATTGTTACGGGCCGAATCACATCCGGCACGGTAAAGCCCAACCAATCTTTCAAAGTCTTGTCGGCTGATGGCCAAGTGATTGAGCAAGGTCGCATTTCGAAAGTGCTTGGGTTCCGTGGCCTTGAGCGCGTTCCGGTTGATATTGCTGAAGCGGGCGACATCGTCGCCATCGCCGGCATGGAAAAGGGCACTGTGGCGGACACCTTCTGCGATATGTCGATTGATGTGCCGCTGCCTGCGCATCCGATTGATCCGCCGACGGTGACGATGCAATTCCGCGTGAATGACTCGCCGCTCGCAGGCACCGAAGGTGACAAGGTGACGGGCCGCATGATCCGCGGTCGTCTGATGAAAGAAGCGGAAGGTAATATCGCTCTGCGCATCACAGAATCTGCAGACAAGGATTCGTTTGAAGTCGCAGGCCGTGGTGAATTGCAGCTTGCGATTCTAATAGAAACCATGCGCCGCGAAGGTTTTGAACTCGCTGTGTCGCGTCCGAAAGTCGTGTTCTCACGCGATCCAGACACGAATGAAATTTTGGAACCGATTGAAGAAGTCGTCATCGACGTTGATGAAGAACATTCAGGCGTCGTTGTGCAAAAAATGTCGAAACGTAAAGCTGATATGATGGAAATGCGTCCGTCAGGCGGCAATCGTTTGCGTCTTGTTTTACACGCGCCAACACGCGGTCTCATCGGTTATCTAGGCGAATTGCTGACAGATACACGCGGCTCGGCGATCATGAATCGTTTGTTCCATTCTTACGGCGCTTACAAGGGTGAATTACAGGGTCGTCGTAACGGCGTTCTGATTTCAAACGAAGCGGGAGAAGCGGTTGCTTACGCTTTGTGGAATTTGGAAGATCGCGGCCCGATGATGATCGAGCCCGGCTGGAAAGTCTATCAAGGCATGATCGTTGGTGAACATACACGCGATAATGATCTGGAGGTGAACGTGTTGAAGGGCAAAAAGCTCACGAACATCCGTGCTGCCGGTAAGGATGAAGCTGTGCGCCTCACACCGCCGATCAAGATGACGCTCGAAAAAGCGCTCGCTTACATTCAAGACGACGAGCTTCTCGAAGTGACACCAAAGTCGATCCGCTTGCGCAAAGTGCATCTCGATCCGAATGATCGCAAACGTGCAGAGCGCGCTAAGGAAGCTGTGGCTTAAGGGAACGGATGGCGAGCCTCACCCTCATCCTCGGCGGCGCGCGGTCGGGCAAAACGCGTTATGCGGAAGGTCTGATCAAGGCTCTCCCTTCGCCATGGATTTATGTCGCAACTGCAGAAGTGTGGGACCAAGAAATGCACGCCCGCGTCGAGCGCCATAAAACTGACCGTTCAGAGCAGGGCTGGCTCACAATTGAAGCGCCTTTGGACCTCGCGTCTGCGCTCAGTACTAATCGCCCCGTACTAGTCGATTGTCTGACCATGTGGGTCACTAATCTGATGCTCGGCGAGCATGATATTGAAGCCGCTGTAGGGCGGCTAGAAGCGACGCTTGCCAAACGCACCGCACCCACTTTTTTAGTTGCCAATGAAGTGGGACTTGGTATCGTCCCGGACAATAAAATGGCACGCGACTTTCGCGACCACGCGGGGCGCCTTAATCAGATCCTGACCCAAAAGGCTGACCGGGTCATTTTGATCGTGGCAGGTCTTCCGCTCTCTATAAAATAGCAATTATGAAACCCATCTTTAACCTTCCGAAAATTGTGCCTCTTTGGTTATGCCAGTTTCAACAAATAAATGCTTCGATAGAAGTTTTTGTGGAGATTAAATAAAGAAATTATGGCAAATCAAATTTAATCTTTGGTTCGTCCTGGCTTCTGCTCCACGCACAAGTAGTTTAAACTGCTGATTGCCGAGATTAAAAAAACATTAAAACACCGGTTGACAGCTGTAATGTTATAATATAACGCCATTGCTCATGGTGGTCGAAAAAACTCCAAACACTCTTAAACGTTCTAGCAATGAGGAGCAGGTCTATGGTGTCTTGCTCAAGGCAACCGGCTCGATGTCCGCCTATGAGATCCTTACAAAGCTCCAGAATACTAACGTAAAGGCAGCTGTCCAAGTTTACCGCGCTTTGGATCGGTTGATCACGCAAAATCGAGTACATCGAATTGAAAGCTTAAACGCTTTTATCGCGTGCCGTTGCGAGAGTCACAGTTCGCCAGCGGGCTTCTATATCTGCGATACCTGTGGTTCCGCCTGCGAATTTGATTCTAGCCCCGCACTTGGGGCGCTTCATTCTGTAGATAATGGCTTTAAGGTTCAAAAGGCGAGTATTGAACTCAGAGGCCTATGTAACCGCTGCGCATCGACAGAGGCAAGGTCGCAATGAAAAGCCAATCTCCGTTTTTAAATTTTAATGTCTGGACGCGCTTAGTTTTGGCTGCCGCCATCATAACAGTGATTTGGGCGTTCACTCTTTTGGTCATGCAGTGATGACAGTGCCGCAATTCAATCTCCGAGATCTTACGTTGGGTTATGAGGCGCACCCGGCAGTTCATCACCTTAATGGGGCCTTTGAAGCCGGTTCGATGACCGCGGTCTACGGAGCCAATGGGTCTGGCAAGTCGACACTACTAAAAGGCCTAATGGGCGAATTGAAGCCTCTCAGTGGGTCAATTGAGCGTTTCGATCTCGATACAAGGGATATAGCCTATCTTCCACAGGTTCGAGAGATTGACCGAAGCTTTCCAGCATCAGTTCATGATCTCGTCTCTCTCGGACTTTTGAGAAAGACAGGTTTTTTTGCTGCCGTTAGCAAGCAACAGCGCGAGGAGATTGCGACGGCGCTTGCCGCTGTTGGTCTTGCTGGTTTCGAGCGGCGTCCCGTCGGATCATTATCGGGCGGGCAACTGCAAAGATCGTTGTTTGCCCGCGTGTTGCTACAGAACGCCAAGGTCATTCTGCTCGATGAACCGTTCTCTGCCATCGATTCTAAAACTGTGAGCGATCTTTTGTCGGTCATCAATCGTTGGCACTTTGAACAGCGCACCATAATCGCAGTGTTACATGATGCAGATCTCATCCGCTCCCATTTTCCGGACACTCTGATTTTGGCCCGCGAACCGGTTGCTTGGGGGCGCTCGAAGGATGCTTTGAAGCCTGAAAATATGCTAAAGGCCCGCCGCATGAACGAGGCTTGGGACGAAAATGCCTCATGGTGCAATGAGGGCGCGGCATGATTTTATATGAGATTTTGTTTTCTCCTTTTATTGACTTTACCTTCATGCGCAGAGCCCTTGTGGGCGCCATGGCGCTGTCCCTCTCGGCTTGCCCGATTGGTGTTTTTCTCATGCTACGCCGCATGAGCCTAACCGGTGATGCCATGGCGCACGCTATTCTACCTGGCGCTGCCATCGGCTTTTTAGTCTCGGGTCTTTCATTGCTGCCCATGACGGCGGGCGGCGTTATCGCAGGCCTTTGCGTTGCTCTTCTCTCAGGCACCGTCTCTCGCCTCACGATCCAGCGGGAGGATGCGAGCCTAGCGGGCTTTTACCTCGTCTCCCTTGCCCTCGGCGTTCTGCTCATAAGCCTCAAAGGCACAAACATAGACCTAATGCATATTCTCTTCGGCACAGTGCTTGCGCTTAATGACAACGCCCTTAAAATGATAACCTCGATTTCCACCATAACGATCCTGACGCTCGCAGTGATCTGGCGGCCACTCGTCGCCGAGTGCCTTGATCCCGTATTTCTGGGATCTATAAGCCGAATTGGCTCGACGGTCCATTTTTTGTTTCTAACGCTGGTCGTAGTAAATCTCGTTGGGGGCTTTCAAGCGCTGGGTACATTACTTGCGGTGGGCCTAATGATGCTGCCTGCGCTTTCAGCGCGTCTTTGGTGCGTCAAGCTTGAGAGTATGTGTATTTTGGCGGTGGTTATTGGCTTAATCTCAAGCTATATCGGGCTACTAGTCTCCTATCACATTGGTGTTGCGTCCGGGCCCGCCATCATTCTTACGGCTGGCGCCGCCTACACCGTAGCCCTCGTTACCGCGCCACAAGGCGTCGTTCGATCGGGTTTCACACCGAAAAGACATCGCATTGCATAAGGAGAAAATAATGAATTCCAAACTGAAGTCCGCTATCCTTACCACGTTCCTTATAAGCGCAGCCCTTTCTGCATCGTCTGAAATTGCCTCGGCTCGCGACCGTATCAAGGTCGTCTCCAGTTTTTCGATCCTGTCAGACTTCGTCCAACGCGTTGGCGGCGATCATGTTGATGTAGTGACAATTGTTGGCGTTGACGGCGATGCGCATGTATACGAACCTAAACCTGAGGATGCCAAGTCAATGGCCGCCGCACAACTCGTTGTGGTTAACGGACTTGCTTTTGAGGGCTGGCTCGACCGGCTGGTGGAAAGTAGCGGATACAAAGGGCCCCTCGTCAAGGCAAGCGCCGGTATTAAGCCAAACAAAATTAATAACGGGCACGATCATGATAACGACGATGAGAAGCATAATAATCAAGCAGAGGGCGCGACGAAGGCGGTTCATGATCATGGCGAGTTCGATCCTCATGCATGGCAGAGCGCACCGAATGCACAGGTTTATGTGAAGAATATTGCTAACGCGCTTTGCGAAATTGATAAGTCGAGATGTCCTGATTTCCGTGCGAACGCAGAAGGATACTCGAAGGATCTCGCATCATTGCACGATACGATAAAGACAACGATTGGCTCTATCCCGAAAAACCGCCGAACCGTCATCACTTCCCATGACGCTTTTGGCTACTTCTCTAGCACCTACGGTATAAAGTTCCTCGCCCCCGAAAGCGTTAGCACTGCAAGCGAAGCATCAGCAAAAGACGTGGCTCGCCTCATCAAGCAAATTCGCAAGCGTAAAGCAACAGCTCTCTTCGTGGAGAATATCTCCGATCCCCGGCTGATTGAACAAATCTCAAAGGAAACCGGCCTGAAGATTGGCGGCGCTCTCTATTCCGACGCACTATCGGCGAAGAATGGCCCAGCACCGACCTATATTGAT
>VGCJ01000012.1 GCA_016870035.1 Alphaproteobacteria bacterium | reverse complement strand
GATAGAATATTTAGTCGACACTTCTATAATGCTTTAGAGTATTGTCTCTTGCAACCAGTTCTGGAAGTCGCGCAATCCATCTCGCGATCAGAAAAGCCTCCTCAACGGACAATTTCTCATGAGCATATGAGGCGGACACCATCTTATTTGTTTCCGCATAAATGTAGCAAACTGCCGTTCCATTGGCGTCCTGAACGGTGAAGCCTCCTGCGATTGGTTGGACCTTCCACGGCGGCGGAAATCGGCGTTTTGACTGCTTTGACATGGATAGGAACAAAACAAGAACGATAGTCCTTTGTCAAGAAAGCCGACCTACTGCGAAGATTAGTATGATGTCGAATTCGTTATCTTTGGCATGGATTGTTATCCGCTAAAGTGGGAGACGCTAGTTTCTGGCTTGAAAAGGGGAACGTCGGGCATGTTCTATGACGCCATCAAGAATAACCACGGACTGGCCAATGATCCGTTTAAGGCCCTAGTGGCGCCGCGTCCGATTGCGTGGATTTCAACCCTTGGGGCAGACGGCATCGCCAATCTCGCACCGTATTCATTTTTCAATGCCTTTGCCCAGTCACCCCATTACGTCGCCTTTGGCTCAGGTCCTCGTAAAGACACGCTGAGGAATATTGAGGCCAATGGCGAGTTTGCCGTCAATCTTGTCTCCCATGGCCAACGGGAGCAGATGAACGCCACGTCGGCCAGCGTTGGGCCGCAAACGGACGAGTTTGATCTGGCAGGTATATCAAGGATGCCGTGCAGGATGATCACACCGCCAAGAGTCGCCGATAGTCCCGCTTCTCTGGAGTGCCGTCTCTTTCAGGTCGTTCCATTGCCGCAGGACAATGGCGTTGCCGATGACTTTCTGGTGATTGGCAGAGTGGTGGGCATCCATATCGACGAGCGATTTATTTCCGACGGACGCGTTGACACCGCCGCAATGCAACTCGTCGCAAGGCTAGGATACTCAGAATATGCCACGGTCACCGAAGCGTGGCGGATGAGAAGGCCTGATTAATATAAAAATTGAATTCTTTAGGCGCATAAATACGGCCACGCCTCTGGCAGGCTTAATCCGATAGAAGAATAACATCTTCCTTTGCTTCGCTGTGATTTTAAAAAATGAGAGCAAACAGTATCATCCAACATAGGGTTGATCATCAAGCCAGAGGGGGGGTGTCGATGCTTATTTCAGTTCGTCAAAGACCTTTAGCTCCCAGATGGATTTAGAAGGCGCCTCATCAATTGTTTTGTCTTCGGAGCAGTTTTTTGCTAGAGTCACGAAAGGCCGCCTAGGCCCTCTAAAAGGGCTTTAAACAGCATCATTAGAGTTTTTGTCTCATTCATTCTCCGAGCCAGAGACAGGCAATGTAATTTTCAATCGTATCTCTTTGTGTTGTTGCACTTTGGAAGGCCGTCTGCCTGCAAAGGGAAGTCGGGTTTTAGCGTCTTTTGTCCAGAACCACCGCTTACCACGGATCTTCTCATTTTTTCACCTGAAATAACTGCTTTTTACCTCATTATTGCTTGATGTGATTTTGTGGCCGCATTTTCGATAATTTTGCTTATCATTGTAATACGAATTGATGAAGTAGGATGAATAAAGTGGTGTAGTATGAAAAATATGACTTTAAAGCGAAAAGTTGATGATCACTGTGTTACGGATTGTGATGTGCTGGACGGCCCGCCGCCCGAAATAAAGGTGGCGCTAAAGGTATTATCTGGCAAATGGACGCTGATGATCCTCTGTCAACTTTCAAAAAGGGTCGCCCGCTTCAATGAATTAAAGCGGACAATTCCGGGAATTACCCAGCATATGCTCACGACGAGCCTTCGTGAGCTTGAAGCAAACGGATTGGTGCAGCGCACGATTTTCGCCGAAGTTCCGCCAAGGGTTGAATACAGGATGACCCAGCATGGTCGATCATTGAAGCCTGTTATTGAGGCTCTCGCCAATTGGGGCTCTTAGCATCTCAGGCGCCAAAAAGGAATGAAATAAAATTTTGTATGAAGGTTAGCCTAATCTCGCGGCTCTTAGATATGCATGAGCGCCACGTGAAAAAATTTCAAAATATTTATGGTGTCGTTTCCCTTCGATTTCCTATAATGCCTTGGATCTAACAGGCAAAGTTGCCTCTTTAGCCATTCGGCCTTCGTCACCAGTTTTCTTGTTGTCCAATTCTGCTTATGAGAGTGCTAAGTTTGAAATCTATTCCGCCCAACCATCGGAGTTTTTATAGTATCGCAAGTAACGAGTGTTGATTTTTGTGCCCTGCAAGACAAGAGGTGGGATGATCAAGCGCGAGGAACAATTCGTTTTAGAACGTTGATTTCAGCACTTGAAACTGATACGGATAAAATTGTTTGTGGTGTGGCTATGTTGGAAGCCGGCGATACATTTGCGCTGCATTCTTATGAACATCCGGAAATCTATTTTGGCCTTGAAGGTGAGGGCGATGTGATGATTGACGGACTCCTCATCGCCTTGCGCTCGGCATTGCCATTTTCATTCGAGGCAATGCGCTGCATGGCGTTCCACGCGCCAAAGGTCCGCTAAAATGGTTTTACACTTTCGCAGCCGATCGCATTGCAGATATTGTGTATAAATTTCCGTATGAGCAGAAAACGGCCTGAGATATGACAGAGCGATTATCTTTGTTTTCTCGTCGATTGGGTCCGTTCCCTGTTTTAGAGCAGTAGCTCTGGACCTTATGTTTCTCGGGCCTCTTTTGTCGTCTCGTCGAGAATGCATGAATGAGCGGGATAACCCTAATTGTATTTGATTTAGCGCAATCAAACTGATTTTTCCTTGATTTATATCAAATAAAGTAAGGGTGGTACGCAGAGGGATGGGCCGTGTGAGAGAGAGTGATTATCGATTGCTTCAGGGGTTCCCGATTTTTCGAACATTACAGGACTCGGATTTTGTCGCCCTTGCTGATCGGGGTGAAATGATCGAATGCGGCCCGCAGCGCATCTTGGGGCGCGAAGGCGAAGCACCCAAATTTTTTATATGTGTTTACTGAAGGACTTTTTGAACTTATTTCTGGCCATGGTGGGGGTCAAACCATTGTCTCGATCATCAGGCCTCCAACAGCGTTCATTCTCGCGGCCGTTGTTTTGCGACAATCTTATCTTGTGAGTGCGCGCGCTTTAGTATCTTCGCGCGTATTTTAGTTACCGCTTGAGGAATTTCACGATGTGATGGAGACGAGCCCCGCTCTTGCACTTTCTGCCTGTCGTGAAGTGGCAACGCACTATCGCGATATGGTGAAAGAGCCCAAAAATATGAAAGTGAGAAATGCAGGGCAACGCCTTGCGAATTGGATTCTCACTGAAGCCGATGTGTTAAGTCAATCAAGCTTTGAGTTGCGTATCCAGAAAACTGTCCTCGCTTCGCGTCTCGGCATGACGAATGCACATTTATCGCGCGGCTTCAACACGTTGTGGACTCATGGTGTTGTATTGCGTGGTCTGAAATTTGACATTATTGATCGCGTGGCATTACAGACTTACGCTCATCCCGATCCTTTAATTGATGATTTAAACAGTTGAAGAACGATTGAAATAATGCCCAATAAAAAAGCCCGAACCGTGGTTCGGGCTTTCATGATTGGTTGCTAAAATTTGTAGAGCAACTAGATTCCGAGCAATTTCATCGCTTCGGCAAGATCGGCTTCAGAGGCTTTATGATTGCCTGCCTCATGTTCGGCTTTACCCTTTTCATAGAGCTCCATGACTTTCTTTTTCTTGGCGTCATCAAGCATCGCGGTTTTCATTGCCGCATCAATCTTTTTCATATCCATCGGGCAGTGGCCTGCAAGAGCGGGTGAGGCCATACCAATGACAAGAAGCGCAGCGAAAGCGAGATTTTTCATGAGAAGACCATCCTTGTTTACAAGTGAAATCGAGAACACAGCAAATTTATATTATGAGAAATACGATTGCTTTGGCAGAGTGGATTTCATCTTTGCGGCAATAAAAAGCCCAGATGAAGGCTTTGCGTGGAGTTTAAGTCAAAAAACCAAGTTGTATTAAAAAAATTGATGGCCGAGATCGTCGGCCATCATGGATGTGCGCAAAAAATGCGGGGCGTCTGCCCCCAAGAATCAATGATGGGAATGATCATCCTTCTTATGGGATCCGCCTTGATGCTCTTGGTGATCATGGCTGGCTTGATGACCGGCGTCCCCCTGGTGATCGCCGTGGCTTTCTGAGGCATGCGCCGCAGCCGGAGCGGGAGCCTTCCTGCGGGTTGAATTTAAGGGGTAATCTGTGCGTTTTTGCTTTTTGCTCATCGAAGGGGTCCTCACGGGGTTGGGCTAGTTGGCACTCATTACAGCGTTTCCGGAGGGGCAGTGTATTCAGATTCTTGCAAAAGGATAGGCTCTGCGGGCTCACTCATCAGGCTCGTCCCGATCATGAGGGCCATCACGATCCCGGCGGCCCAAAATGAGGCCCGATGTCGGGTTGATTTCTGAGCTCGTCTCCGTTGCATGACAGGTTTTGTATCAAAATGCTTGTTTTTCAGAAAGGGGGCTCCCGAATGGGATCTGGCCCGTTTTTTGTTATTCCGATGCTAAGTATAATCGGCTATGCCGAGAATATGGGTTCATGTGGTTGTAAGTGTGCGTAGGAGGGGGCCATGTCCGACGACGGCAAGACAGGTGCTACCGAGACTGACGTTCTTGGGAATCAATTCAAGAAGATCGAGAATGTCGAAACCAAGCTCACGGTGGAAGTGGGCTCGACCTTCATTACCATCCGCGATCTTTTGAAATTGAATGTCGGCTCGGTCGTTGAGCTTGATACGGTGGCCGGCGAACATTTGCGGATTATGGTCAATGGCGTCCCCGTAGCGCGGGGTGAGATTGTGATTATGGGTGAGACGCTGGGGATCCGTTTTACTGATGTGATTACGCCGGATAACTAAAACTCACGCCAGTCCCACTTTCCGCCGCATCAATTTCCCGCTATCACAATCGGCATGCGATTAAGCGCGCTTTTACAAAAAGGCTCACGGCTTGGCGGCGTCCTATGGGGTTGGCGGATTCAAGCGCTTTGCCTGGCTTACGGGTTGTTTTTCAGCGCAGTTCTCGCGGGTGCCCACGCGCTTCCGGCTTTTCAGGGCATGGACGTATCTCTCAATCAGATTGTCTGTGGAACCGAACCGGCGCCCGATCAAGTGCCGAACCATGATCACAGCGACTCCCCTTGTTGCGTGCCGGCTCTTTCGGCGATCGTGTCTCTTTCGTCGTTTCACGCGGTACGGATCGATGGGGAGTCTTCGCGGTTAAATTCGTGGCTTCCAGCGTCTCATAACCCCGTAGCGGGTTATCCATTATCAGCGCCTGGAATGTTGCGCGCGCCACCTGTTGCGGTTTGATTGACCATTTTTCAAACTCACTTCAATCAAATCAATGCATGAGGTTTTTTATGCGCACTCTTCGTCTATCGCACTTTGTAGCGCTTTTATCGCTGATTATTTTGCCGTCGCTCGTTTTCGCACATGGTTTCAAGCTCGGCGCACTTGAAATCGGCCATCCCTGGACGCGCGCGACGCCTAATGGCGCAGAAGTCGCGGGTGGATTTTTGAAAATCACCAAT
Source organism: Alphaproteobacteria bacterium (assembly GCA_016870035.1). Taxonomy (GTDB): domain Bacteria; phylum Pseudomonadota; class Alphaproteobacteria; order Rhizobiales; family Beijerinckiaceae; genus CAIUPE01. The sequence goes on along the minus strand of VGCJ01000012.1, from coordinate 31,608 downwards.
AACGGTACAGAGGATGATCGCTTGGTTTCAGTAACCATCGAAGGCATCGCGCGCGTTGAAATTCATGAAATGAAAACCGAGAACGGTGTGATGAGTATGCGTCCGTTGAAAGACGGCTTGCTCATTCCAGCCGGTGCCACTGTTGAATTAAAACCGGGTTCGTTTCACGTGATGATTTTTGGCCTCACGCAGCCTTTTGTTGAAGGCACGATGGTGAAGGGCAAAATCACTTTCGAGAAAGCGGGATCGGCCGATCTTGATTTTAAGGTTGAAGCGGTGGGCGCTAACCCCGCTGAAAAACACCAGCATGGGGCTGCGACAACAACAACGAATTGATTAGCCTATGAGTCTAGCGCGCGGTACTCAGCGAAATCGTTCTAATTGCCGCGTGCAACTCATTGAAATGGTCGATCAAGAGATCAGGCGCGAGCGTGTCAATCGGCGTGTCGCTATAACCAAAACGCACGCCAATTACCGGAAGCTTCGCATTGCGCGCGGTATCAATATCGGTGCGCGTGTCGCCAATCATGATCGCGTGATGGGGGAGCCCGCCCGCTTTTTGAATGGTTGAGGTGAGGTGCCGCGCATCGGGTTTTTGATAGGCAAAACTATCGCGGCCGCAAATCGCTTTGAAGTAATCCGCGACGCCGAGTTTTTCTAAGAGCAGGATTGCCAAGCGTTCCGTCTTGTTGGTGCAGACAGCCAGATCGTGACCGTCAGCGGATAAAGTCTTGAGCGCCATTTCAGCGCCGGGAAAAAGATGCGAGCGCTCTGCAATGCGCGTCTCATAATGGGCGAGATAGTCCTCGAAGAGTGTCTCAAGGCGTGTTTCAGGCAGCGGCATGTTCGAGACGGTAAAAGCGCGTTTCAAAAGTGCGCGCGCGCCCGCCCCCGCAAGCCCGATCGCTTCCGTGTGGGGCAGTGTCGGCAAGCCTTCACGGGCGAGAATATGGTCAAGCGTGCCCAAAATATCGGGCGCTGTGTGGGCAAGGGTGCCATCGAGATCAAAAACGATTGTCGGTTTGGTCATGTCCCGAGCCATGATGGAAATGAATGCGGGCGTCAATTCTCGGCCCTTGTTTTCGCGTCTAGCCCTTGGCTTTTCAGGCCGGGTGCGACATGGAGAAGGGCGAAGAAACAATTTGAGTCTGCTCGTGATGGGGACCCCGATGTCGATGGATGAGTTGAAAAAAGCCGCCGCTGCGGAAGCGCTCACTTTGGTTGAAAGCGGCATGCGCTTGGGCTTGGGCACGGGGTCTACCGCCAAAATATTTGTCGATCTTCTGGCTGAGCGCATGAAGCAAGAAGGTTTGAAGCTCGTTGCTGTGCCAACATCGGAAGCCACACGCCGTCAGGCTGAAACGCTCGGTATTCCGCTCACAACACTTGATGAAACGCCTGAGCTCGATTTGGCGATTGATGGCGCCGATGAACTTGATGCTGATCTCAATTTGATCAAAGGCGGGGGTGCGGCGCACTTACGTGAAAAAATCGTTGAGCTTTCAGCCAAGCGTTTTGTTGTGATTGCGGATGAAACGAAAGAAGTAAAGACGCTTGGTAAATTTCCGCTACCTCTTGAAGTTGTACCTTTCGGGTTAGAAGCGACAAAAGCGCGTTTGAAACGTGCGATTGAAAGCGCGGGATCTGCGGGTGAGTTACGCCTACGTTTGAAAGCTGACGGGAGCATCGTGAAAACTGATGGCCGTAATATTATTCTCGACGCTCATTTAGGGGTGATCAAAAATCCAGCACAACTTGCTTATATACTCGATCATGTCACGGGCCTTGTCGAACATGGTTTGTTTATCGGCATGGCTGAGCGGGCCTATCTTGCCACACGCGAAGGCGTGCGCGTGATTAAACGCACATAGAGAGACAATATACGGAGCGCGCTCATGTCATCGTTTGATGTTGATCTTTTTGTCATAGGTGGCGGCTCGGGCGGCGTGCGCGCGGCGCGTATCGCAACGTCTTATGGCGCGAAGGTCATGCTCGCTGAAGAGCACCGCATGGGCGGCACCTGCGTCATTCGCGGCTGTGTGCCGAAAAAACTCTATGTGCAAGCAAGCCGCTTTGCCGATGATCTCGAGGATACGCGCGGCTTTGGGTGGTCGATTAAGGATGCGCATTTTGATTTTGCCAAACTAAAAGTCGCGAAAGACAAAGAAATCACACGGCTTGAAGGGCTGTATCGTCAGACACTAGAAAAAAATGGCGTCGAGATTGTTGCAGAGCGCGCGACGCTCAAAGCGCCGCATGAAGTGTTGCTCGCCGATGGTCGCCTCATTCGCGCGCGCTATGTGTTGGTCGCAACCGGCGGTGCGCCGTCTTTTCCTGATACAACGCCGGGCATTACGCTAGCTGAAGATTCAAACACTTTTTTCGAATGGGATTCTTTGCCGAAATCGCTCGCAATTGTCGGGGCCGGTTATATCGGCGTTGAATTTGCCTGCCTTCTGCAGCGCTTGGGTGTGAAGGTCACGCTCATCACAAGGCGCGATTTGGTGTTGCCGAAATTTGATCATGATCTGCGCCAAGGCTTGCATGATGCGATGAGCGCAAGTGGCATCAAAATCATTACTGGCAATGATGTTGAAATGATCTCGGACCATTGCGGCAATCTCTCGCTTAAGCTTCATGGCGATGTCTCGCTCGATGTCGAACGCGTGATCTTTGCCACCGGGCGCAAACCGAATACAAAAGGCTTGGGCCTTGAGGCGCTTGGCGTCGCGCTTGATGCGCAAGGCGGTGTCAAAGTCGATTCGTATTCAAAAACAAATCTTGATTGGCTTTATGCGGTCGGCGATGTCACAAACCGCGTACAACTCACACCGGTCGCCATCCGTGAAGGACATGCGTTTTCTGATACGGTTTTTGGCAAGCGCCCGACAGCGGTGGATCTTGGTCCTGTGCCCACGGCCGTATTTGCAACGCCGGAACTTGGCACATGTGGTTTGACCGAAGAAGACGCGCGCAAAGCGCATGATGTTGTGCTTTATCGCACAAGCTTCCGCCCGATGAAGGCGACACTTTCGGGCCATTCCGAAAAAGTGATGATGAAAATTCTCGTCGATAGGCCAAGCGACAAGGTGCTTGGCGTGCATATATTGGGCGAGGGTGCTGGCGAAATGATTCAGCTTGTCGGCATCGCGATGCGCATGGGTGCAACCAAACGCGATTTTGATTCAACGCTTGCCGTTCATCCCACAGCGGCTGAAGAACTTGTCACAATGCGCACACCGGTGGGGTAATCAATTCAATGGCGCTTTGGGAGGTTCCACCGTCATCTTTACATGGATTTCTGCGGGACCTTCGCGCCACACGCCCCACGCCACAAAGCCGATCATCATTAAATGAATGATCGCGTTATGTGCAAAGAGTATGCGGTCGCCATAACGTGTCATGAGGCTCGCGACAAAAGCGGGACCGATGATGGCGCCGAGGCAATAGAGAAACAAAGTTGTCGATGAAACCGGCACGGCCTTGTCAGGCCCTAAACGATCAACCGAAAGCGATACGGTTACAGGATAAATAGCGGTGATAAAGGCGCCTGCAAAAAATCCGAGCGTATAAATCAAAGCGGGCGAAGGTTTTACAAAATACCACAGCGCGATTTCGACAATCATGATGGCCGCCGATAATCCCCCAATCACGAGACGGCGATCAAATTTGTCGGACAGACGTCCAATCGGCCAAGGAATCAGTGCGGAGCCTAAAATGGCTGCTGTCATGAAACTTGCCACTGTGCCCGGGCCAAGATTTAACCGCTGCACATAAGCGGGAATGATCGACCAGAATGTGCCATTCGCGAGCCCGAGTAGAATTGCGGTTGCAAAGCTGATCAGCGAGGCGCGCAAAAGTTCACGAATGACCAATTTGCCTTTGGCGGGGATTGGCGGCGGTTCAGCGCGCGTCATCGCCATCGGCACAAGCGCGAGGGTCAGAAAACTTGCGGCGGCCGAGAAGAGCGCGAAACTTTTCGCCTCAAACAAGCGCAATGTCTGCTGTCCGGCCATCGAGCCTGTGAAATTCGCGATGTTATAAATGCCGAGCATCCGCCCGCGATGGGATGAACCCGCTTTGGCCGAAATCCAACCCTCAACAACGGCGTAAAGTCCCGCAAAACAAAAGCCCACAAGCGCGCGCAACAACACCCAAGGCAATGGCGAAATCGCGAGCGGAAAGGCGAGCACGGCGACCGACACCACCGCCGAATAGGCGGCAAAAGCCCGGATATGGCCCACACGGCGCACAATGGGTGCAGCCGTCCAAGTGCCCGCCAGCATGCCGATGAAATAGGCCGAGCCGATGATCCCCACAGTTGTTGGCGAGAAGCCTTCAACCGTCGCGCGATAAGGGATCAGCGTGTTCAATAACCCGTTCCCCATGATCATGATGAACACAGCGATGAGGACGGGAAGGACAGCGAAGATGAGTTTACGCAAGAGAGGAGTACCCGAAACAAAGATGTATTCTTCTTATAAACCTGCTAGGTGAACGGGAGTTTAAGATCGCGAAGCAGGTTAGGCTGAAGATCAAGTTCTAAGTTTTAGCAATCTTTCGGCAACGCGATGAGCTCGCTGAAAATCTCCAGCAAGACCCATTTCATCAAGTTCTATGTCAAATAGGGTCTGAGCAATTTCTACCTTTTGAGTACGCCGAACAAGAAGTGATTTTATTATTTTAGTATAGATTTTATATTCATCTCGTGCAGCTGAGGTATCGGCAATGTCTTATCGGATCCCATTCGCGAAGCAAAATTTAGTCTAAGCTGTCATCGGTCATTATTGCCCCCAAACTGTAATAACATTTCCGGCTGGATTTAATACAACGACTGCATGACGTCCAATGTAGCGTGTCGTTCCGTTTGATTTGGGAATAATTTTTATTGGATTATTTAAAGCATCCAATATCGCCGATGGGCTTACCTCTTGGTTTATCGCTTAATTTAGACCATGTTTTGTAAAGCCCGACAAATCAGCAGCGACTCGAATGTTTTCATTTTGTCGACCATTCGGGGAATGAGGCCATTCATCTCCATCAACACTCGTCCATTGCCCGCCATCCGGATTGCCTGCAGGAACGCGAGGTTGATCAGGACTATATTTGATGGTCCCTGGACGTGAGTTTTTCCGGTTGAGAAGCGTGCCTGATTTTTTTTGATCCTCATTGATCGCGAGCGCTAACAGCGTATTGACAATGTTTGGGACTTTGCCGCGCCTGAGGAAGCATTGATAAGCGCAGATTTGAAGCACAGCCGAAAGAGGATCGTTTGGATACCGCTCTTGTATAGACCTTCTGGTGCGAAGGTGAGACATAGGGAAGCCCGTGCAAAACTTGCTGTGTCAATATGATAATTTTCCTATTTTGTCCAATTTTATTTTTTTGGATTGGATTTCGCGCTTTAAAATGGGTCGCCGGTTCGTCGTAAACGATTACAGCACACATCTCTGGCCTTCATGCGCCGCCTCGGCTATAGAAGCCGCTTCCCGGGCCGTAATGATGAGAATATCTGGCCTTTTCGGGTGGGATTATGGGAGACGAAGAGCCATGACTGAGCGCGGAACCACGCAAAAATGGAGCCCGTCGAGCTGGAGATCAAAGTCGGTTCAGCAGGTGCCTGCTTTTCCGGATCAGGGTGTCCTTGAAGCCGTGGAAGCGCAACTCGCTGGCTTTCCGCCGCTCGTTTTTGCAGGCGAAGCGCGCAAGCTCAAACGCGCACTGGGCAAAGTTGCCGCGGGCGAAGCGTTTTTGTTGCAAGGCGGCGATTGCGCCGAAAGCTTTGCCGAACATTCGGCTGACAATATCCGCGATTTTTTCCGCCTCTTCTTGCAGATGGCCGTCGTTCTCACTTTTGCGGGTTCGTCACCCGTTGTGAAAGTGGGCCGCGTTGCAGGACAATTTGCAAAGCCGCGTTCGGCTCCGAATGAAAAAATTGGCGATGTCGAATTGCCTTCCTATCGCGGCGATGTGATCAACGGAATCGAATTCACACCGGAGGCGCGTATTCCCGATCCGACGCGTCAATTGATGGCCTATCGTCAATCAGCCGCCACGCTTAATCTCATTCGCGCTTTCGCAACGGGCGGTTACGCCAATCTCGATAATGCCCATCGCTGGATGCTCGGCTTTGTGAAAGACAGCCCGCAATCGGGTCGTTATCAGGAACTCTCAAACCGTATCACCGAAGCGCTCGATTTCATGCGCGCCATCGGCATTGATCCGGAATCGCATCCCGAAATGCGCACGACTGATTTCTACACCTCGCATGAAGCGTTGCTGCTTGGTTATGAGCAAGCGATGACGCGTGTTGATTCAACCTCGGGCGATTATTACGCAACATCTGGTCATATGATCTGGATCGGTGATCGTACGCGGCAACCCGATCATGCGCATGTTGAATATTTCCGCGGCATCAAAAATCCGATTGGCTTGAAATGCGGCCCATCGCTTGATCCGGAAGAATTGATCCGTTTGATCGATGTGCTAAACCCCGAAAATGAAGCGGGTCGTTTAACTTTGATCGCCCGTTTTGGTGCTGATAAAGCCGAAGCGCATTTGCCCGCACTCGTGCGCGCGGTGAAGCGTGAAGGCCGCAATGTCGTTTGGTCATGCGATCCGATGCATGGCAACACGGTGAAAGCGGTGTCAGGCTATAAGACGCGGCCTTTCGATATGATCCTCTCAGAGGTGAAGACCTTCTTTGGTGTTCACGCGGCAGAAGGCACGATTGCGGGCGGTATTCATCTTGAAATGACCGGCAAAAATGTGACCGAATGCACGGGCGGCGCGCGCGCGATTTCGGATATGGATTTGCAAGACCGTTATCACACCCATTGCGATCCGCGTTTGAATGCCGAACAGGCGCTTGAAATGGCATTCCTCGTGGCCGAGCTTTTGAAAAAAGCCAAGCTCGCCAAGGGTCGTCCGATGGTTGAAGCCGCGGAATAAACGCTGTCAAAAAACAGTCAAAAAACTCTTATATCTGAACGTTGAAGTTAGATTTATAGACACAAAAAGCGATGATCTTCTGAATTGAAGATCATCGCTTTTTTATTGAAGCGTTCGGTGGTGGGGGGAGAGAGGGAATTTATGAGCGAGTTTGATTTGACGCGCCGCGCGACGGTGGAAGCTCTCGGCACGGCTATGTTGGTCGCAACCGTTGTGGGCTCCGGCATTATGGCGGAAACGCTGACCAGTGACGTCGCGCTTCAATTGCTCGGCAATACAATACCAACCGGCGCCATGCTTGTTGTGTTGATCACATTGCTCGGTCCGATTTCAGGCGCGCATTTCAATCCGATGGTTTCACTGGTGTTTACACTGCGCGACGAGCTCGCAAAAAGTGACTTTGTGATTTATACAATTGTGCAAATTTTTGGCGGTATCATTGGTGTGATTGTCGCGCATTCGATGTTTCATTTACCGCTTATTCAAACATCGGAAAAAATCCGCACCGGCTTACCGCAATGGTTTGCTGAAAGTGTCGCGAGCTTTGGTCTTGTTGTGACGATTTTGGGCGGCCTCCACTTTGCGCGCGCGGCGATACCGGTTCTTGTCGGTCTTTACATCATGGCGGCCTATTGGTTTACGGCCTCAACATCTTTCGCCAATCCGGCTGTTGCGATTGCGCGCTCTTTTACTAAAACATTTTCAGGCATAGCGCCGGAAAATCTGATCGGTTTCATCGGTGCTGAACTGGTTGGTGCTTTGCTGGCTCTAGCCTTTATGGCATGGGTGCTCGCGCCTCAAACGCGATCACAATGATAATGCGATTAAAAAAGGATTGTCACGCATGACCATAACCATCTATCACAATCCCGCTTGTGGCACGTCGCGCAACACATTGGATATGATCCGTCAGAGCGGTGAAGAACCAATTGTCATTGAGTATCTGAAGACACCGCCGACGCGCGAAAAATTGCAAAAACTCATCAAGGCGATGGGTATATCACCACGTGACCTTTTGCGCGAAAAGGGCACGCCTTACGTGGAGCTGGGCCTTGCTGATCCGAAATGTAGTGATGAGCATTTGATTGATCAGATAATGGCCTATCCGATCCTGATGAATCGCCCGATTGTCGAAACACCCAAAGGTGTCAAATTGTGCCGCCCCAGCGAGGCCGTGCTCGAAATCCTCCCCAATCCCCATATCGGCCGCTTCGTGAAGGAAGATGGCGAAGTTATTGAGCCATAAGGCCAAGGGATAAGGCAAATGCCGCCGCTTCCCCGCAAAAGCGCCTTTGCGTCTATGCACTTTGTGGTTTCGACGCGATGAGCCATGTAAGGGGCAATAGTCCTCAGGATGGAACCTCGACCATGTCAACGTTCTTTGTTTCGCACGGCGCCCCCAATCCTATTTTGCACAATTCGGAAGCGCGACATTTTCTCGAAAAATTCGGCAAAAACCTTGGTAAACCGCGCGCTATTTTGATGGTGACGGCGCATTTCGAGGCCCATCGCCCCACGCTCACCAATGGCGCGCATCCGCCGATGATTTATGATTTCGGGGGGTTTGAGCCCGAATTGCGTTCGGTCCACTATCGCGCACCCGGCTCGCCGGAAGTCGCCTCCGAGGCCTTCAAGCTTTTGGATGAAGCGGGGTTAAATCCCGCTTTTGCGGATCGCGGCTTTGATCATGGCATATGGGTGCCGCTTGTTCTCTTGCGCCCTGAAGCGGATATTCCTGTTGTACAGCTTTCGGTCGAGCCCGATAAAGGCGCGGCCTATCATCTGAAACTGGGGCGCGAGTTAAAGCCAATTGCGGGGTCGGGTGTGTTGATCATCGGCTCGGGCGCGGCAACGCATAATCTCCATGAATTTTTTCGCGGCCAATATCGCCCCGATTCGCCTGCGCCCGATTGGGTGAAAAGCTGTGGCGATTGGCTTGATCGCAAAATCACGGCGGGCGACACCGAAGCGCTCGTTCAATACCGCATGCTTACCCCGAATGGTGCAAAGAACCACCCGACCGAAGAACATCTTCTGCCGTTCTTCGTGGCGATGGGGGCAGCGGGTGAGGGCGCGCATGGCAACCGCATTCACACGAGCCAGGAATATGGCGTGCTGATGATGGATTGTTATCAGTTTTTGTGAGCTGAAAACGAAACACAAAACCCCGCCGAAGCGGGGTTTTGGGACGTTTGAAAATATCGAGACTTCTCGTGGCTTGTCATTGCCGGTGAGTAGTCTGCCTAGCAAGCTAGGTCTGAATGCCCGACTACCGGGAACAAAATCAAAATAGTGCTATCCTTCGCGCTTGGCAATGGGATCAAGTCCAAGGCCACATAAAATCGCATGCCTAACGCCCGCTAAATCCTCAGGCGTTAGCGTGGGATAAGCATATTTACGACGACCGATTTTGAAGACGGACAGTCGATAAGTGCCAAGATTCAAAAGCATATCAGCCTTTGCCCAAGTCGGTACATCATCCGGTTCGCCGGGGTGATAATTTTTCGAAAGTTTGAAACAAAAGGGTAATAAATGACGCGGCGGCGTAGGACTGATCGGAACGATGGCAACGATATCTTGGCGGTGCGAAAGGCGCGGTGAAACAACAATAACAGGTCGCGACTTCACCATTTCCGGTTCCTTGAAGCCAGAAAGATCGCACATGAAAACTTGCCCCGCACGCGGATGAAATACCAATGCCAATTGTGGCCTGTTTCAAAAAAAGCGCGCAATTCATTATATTTCGTTTTGTAACTCAAACGCGCAAACATTTGGCAATGGATCGCACGCTTGTTGCCTCCGGTAGTGCCGAGGCTTTTGTTTTCGGCGGCTGGCCGTGAAAATTGCCCCCATTGCAGAGGCAGGTTGCGTCCGTTAAACGAGCCATATGACCGCTTCGCCCGCCAGTTTCCGCCTTGCTTTGGCCCAGCTGAACCCGACTTTGGGGGATGTTGAGGGCAATCTCGCTTTGGCACGCTCCGCGCGCGCCGAAGCAGCGCATGCCAAAGCCGACGCGATCCTGTTTCCGGAACTCTTCATCGCGGGCTATCCGCCCGAAGATCTGGTGTTAAAGCCCGCTTTCCAAGACGCCTGCCGCGCGGCGTGCGAAACGCTTGCACGTGAGACAGCGGATGGTGGTCCGGCCGTTTTGATCGGCCTGCCTTGGGCAGAAAGCGGCAAGCTCTATAATGCGCTCGCGGTGATTGATGGTGGCAAAATCGACGCGGTGCGGTTCAAACTCGATCTGCCGAATTACGGCGTCTTTGACGAGAAGCGCGTTTTTGATTCAGGGCCGATGCCGGGTCCCGTCAATCTGCGTGGCGTGCGTTTGGGTGTCCCGATTTGCGAGGACATTTGGGGTGAAGATGTTGTCGAATGTCTCGCCGAGACGGGTGCTGAGATACTTCTTGTGCCGAATGGCTCACCCTATTTTCGCGGCAAGAGCGATGTACGTTTGAACATTGCAGTGGCGCGTGTCACCGAGAGCCGCTTGCCGCTTGTCTATCTCAATCAAGTCGGCGGGCAAGATGATCTCGTCTTCGACGGCGCTTCATTTGTGTTAAATGCGGATTCATCGCTTGCCTGCCAGTTCTCGTCTTTCACGCAGCAGATTTTGATCACTGAGTGGACGCGTAGCGCTGAAGGGTGGCGTTGCGCTCCAGGTCCGAAAGCTTTGCCGCTTGCAGAAGACAAAGCCGATTACGCAGCCTGTGTTTTGGGCCTGAAAGACTACGTCGAAAAGAACCGTTTTCCCAGTGTTGTGCTTGGCCTTTCAGGCGGCATTGACTCAGCACTTTGCGCGGCACTTGCGGTTGATGCCTTAGGCGCTGACCGTGTTCATGCCGTGATGCTACCTTATCGCTATACATCGTCGGAAAGCCTTGAAGATGCGGGGTCTTGCGCGAAAGCGCTTGGCATCCGTTATGATGTTGTGCCGATTGCACCGCCGGTTGAGGGTTTTGAAAACGCGCTCGCGCCGCTATTCAAAGGCACAAATCGCGACATCACGGAAGAAAATCTGCAAAGCCGCACGCGTGGTACGATCCTTATGGCGATCTCGAATAAATTCGGCGCGATGGCGATGACGACCGGCAATAAATCGGAAATGTCGGTGGGTTACGCCACGATCTATGGCGACATGAATGGCGGCTTCAACCCGATCAAAGATCTCTACAAAATGGAGGTCTACCGTCTCTCGTCTTTGCGCAATGAGTGGAAGCCTGATGATGCAAAAGGCCCCTCAGGTCTTGTGATCCCTGAACGCATCATTACCAAAGCGCCCTCGGCCGAACTGCGCGAAAATCAAACTGATCAGGATTCGCTTCCGCCTTATGGTGTGCTTGATGCCATTCTTGAAGGTCTGGTTGAAAAAGAAATGCGCGTGAGCGATCTTGTGGCTCAAGGTTTTGATTTTGAGACCGTTAAAAAAATCGAGCGTCTGCTTTATGCCGCCGAATATAAGCGCCGCCAATCTGCGCCTGGCGTCAAAGTCACGCTCAAAAATTTCGGCCGCGATCGCCGCTACCCGATTGTCAATCGCTTTCGCGATCAGGGCCGCGCAGCGCATAGTCCCGATCCGAAACTCGCGTCCCACACAACGCTCACCAAAACCGAAGTGGTTGATTTCTGATGACAAAACCCATCGTTCGCTTTGCGCCTTCTCCGACAGGCCGCATTCATATCGGCAATGCCCGCACGGCGTTGCTGAATTACCTCTTCGCGCATCGAGCCGGTGGGCAGTTCATCTTGCGTTATGATGATACGGATATCGAACGCTCGACCAAAGAATTTGCCGATGGCATTGCGGTGGATCTCGACTGGATGGGCATCAAGCCCGATCTCGTCATTCGCCAATCCGAGCGCTTTGATCTTTATCACGCGGTTGCTGATAAATTGCGCGCGATGGGCAAGCTCTATGCGTGCTATGAAACAGAAGAAGAATTAGATCGTAAACGCAAGCGGCAGGCGGCACGGCATTTGCCGCCCGTTTATGATCGCGCGGCGCTGAAACTCACAGCGGAAGAAAAAGCGACCTATGAAGCGGAGGGTCGCAAACCGCATTGGCGTTTTCTTCTCGATTATAAAACAGTTGCTTGGCATGATTTGGTGCGCGGTGAATGCACGGTTGATTGCGCTTCGCTTTCTGATCCGGTCTTGATCCGCGCTGATGGCACTTATCTCTACACTTTGCCTTCTGTTCTTGATGATATCGACACCAAAGTGACGCATGTCATTCGCGGTGAAGATCATGTCACCAATACCGGCGTGCAGATTCAAATTTTCGAAACGCTTTCGGGCTCATCGCCGCTCTTTGGTCATCATAATCTGTTGACGAATGCGAGCGGTGAGGGGCTTTCAAAACGTAAAGGCCATTTCTCGATTTCGTCTTTGCGTGAAGACGGCATGGAGCCGATGGCGGTTGCCTCTCTTGCGGTTCTTGTGGGTTCATCTGAATCTGTTCGGCCCATCGCCAAGCTTAATGAATTGGGCGCTCTCATTGATCTAGTGCGTCTTTCACGTGCGCCCGCGAAATTTGATGAAGCCGAACTTGATGGGCTTAACGCCAAAACCTTGCACGCGATGGCTTATGAAACCGCAGCACCCCGTTTACGCGCGCTCGGCATTGATCGTGGCGAAGCGTTTTGGATGGCGGTGCGCGGCAATCTTGAGCGTTTTGCCGATGCGGTGAATTGGGCCAAAGTGATTGAAGGGCCGATTGCGCCGAATGGTGCGCGTGATCATGCCTTTCTTGCGGAGGCATTATCTGTATTACCCGCTTCGCCGTGGGATACAGAAACCTGGGGCGCGTGGACGATAGTCGTGAAAGAAAAAACAGGTCGCAAAGGCAAAGATCTATTCATGCCATTGCGTCTTGCCCTCACAGGGCTTAAGCATGGTCCTGAGTTAAAACGGATACTGCCTTTGATTGGCGAGACGGAGACGCGTCGCCGTTTAAGCGATTGATTACTCGGTAATCGCTGCAGTGCCGGGTGCGCGCAAGATTCTGATTTTGCGCTTGGTGCCATCGGCGGCGATAATCTCGCGGATTTCACCTTCACCGAGCGGTACAATATTGGTGCCTAAGGGAATGGCGCTTTGCAACACAGCGACATTTTGCGGAGGAACGGGCGCGGGTACAGGCTCACCTTTTTTCGGTTTTGCTTTGGGAGCCACGCGCAATTCGCGAGGACGCGAAAGTTCTTGTGCCTTTAGTTCTGTAATTTGCGCATCAGGTGAGCCATTAGCATCGAGAATGCGTTCTGCATCGGCGAGAGTCTCTGCCCATGTTTTGCCGGGTACGCGGCATGAACAACTTGAATCAAGCGATGTGCGATAATTATAAGCGGTGGGTAGAGTGGTATAGGGCATACCGCCTTCGGCAGACACCGCGCCATCCACTTCGCGATCATTCGGTTGCAAATAGAGATTCACCACCGCACCGGGGCATGACGCTTTGCATAATTCGATATCTGTCTCGATGCGTTGATTGGTGCCGAATTGACTGATTGGGAAAAAATAGCCGTCACATGAACGTACGCAGATCGTGCGGAAACCATTTTGCAAACCAAGCTCGGGCCGCGCGAAGGGATCATCCGGCATTTCTGAAGATTGCAATGTGGATTGTGTGTCACCGAAGAGCGAGCCGACACCGGCCTTGGCTTGGTTATTGATCGCGCCCGGTGTGCAGGTGGTTTCAATCGCGGTTTTCAAACCGAGCTTTTGTTGTTGCAGCTCATCAGAGCCACCACGTGCGGCTTCTGTTTTGAGCGCTTTGATATCTTGTTCGAGTTGGCCGATCTGTGCTTCAAGCGCCGCGCATTTTGCCGGAGCGGGTGAAGAGATCAAAGGCAGGCGTAAATCCGAGCAGCCGATTGATTTGGCATAAGCGGCCGTTTTGTCATGTTCACGTTGCGCTTTTTTGATTTGGCTCGCAAAAGACACATTGCTTGCCGCTGCAATCGATTGTTCGACGGCCGCGAGTTCCGCTTTCAGATTATCGCAATAGGCATTCGGCTGCTGTTGTGCAAAAGCGGGCGCGCTTAGAGCACCAACAACACATAGGGCAAAGATTTGACGGAACGGGTGCAAACGGGGCATGACCAGAAATGAGGGGCGACCAAACTGTCGAAAGGCCAAAGGATCGCGTCAATTTCATGGCCGGGCCGACACCGCCCCCTCATTCCACCCTTGTGTGGTCCGCGTCAAGCGGGCCCATTCAGTTCTGGCAGGTAATCAGATAGGCCGTTTCCGAAGGTTTAACGGCCGCTTTTGACGTAAGCGAGGCTGTAATGTCCTCTGCCGAGGCGCGCTCAAAGCGGACGGCCACAGACATGCCCTTCACTTGGCACCAGGAATCCGCAACGAGTTTCGCGCAGGCTTTGCCTTCGGCGAGGCAATCATCCATTCCATAACCATCATTGGCGGGCACAACGAAAGTTGTCTCGGTTGCGTGAGATAGGCTCAGAGATACACAAGCCGCAAGCAAGGCGGCAAACAGAACAGAACGCATAAGGGCAGAGATCCAAATTTAGAATTTTCGGCAAATTCTCCCCGATTGATTGAAACATGGTTAAAATTCGACACTAAAATCGATGTTTTTTCATTTTCTGACGCGAGGCGTGGCTTGACGGGCGAAGCGTCCGACGGCACAATACGTTCCATGGTAAAGACCTCGCCGATCTGCATTTGCGGAATTATTACCAGCTAATCGCTTAGCTGGCCGGGGCCCTTTTACTCTTCTGATCCAGGGCAAAGATGACCGGGGCCAGTCAGGCAGGAGCCCTCATGTCGCTTACGCTTTACAACACGCTCACCCGTAAGAAAGAGCCCTTCGCGCCGATCGATAAGGCGCATGTGCGCATGTATGTCTGCGGACCGACGGTTTATGATTTTGCCCATATCGGCAATGCGCGGCCGGTGATCGTGTTTGATGTGCTTTATCGTTTGTTGCGGTACATTTATGGCGAAACTCATGTCACTTATGTGCGCAACATCACGGATGTGGATGACAAGATCAATGATCGCGCTGCGCGTGATTATCCGAACTTGCCATTGAATGACGCCATTCGTCTCGTCACTGAAAAAACCGCCGCGCAATTTCATGCAGATGTTGCTGCCCTTGGTTGCTTACCGCCGAATGTCGAGCCGCGCGCGACCGATAATATTCAAGAAATGATTGGCATCATCAATCGCCTTCTTGCCAATGGCCACGCCTATATCGCGAAAGGTGATCAAGGTCGCGAAGTGCTATTCGAAGTGGGTCGCATGGCCTCTTATGGCGCGCTTTCAAACCGCAAACTCGACGAGCAGATCGAAGGCGCGCGCGTGGCTGTTGAAGCGCATAAAAAGCACCCAGCCGATTTTGTTTTGTGGAAAGAATCTTCAAGCACGGAGCTCGGATGGACAGGGCATTTCATTGATCGCGGCGAGACGATCTCGATCTATGGCCGTCCGGGTTGGCACATCGAATGTTCGGCGATGAGTCATCGTTATTTGGGAGAAATATTTGACATTCATGGTGGCGGCATTGATCTCGTGTTCCCGCATCATGAAAATGAAATCGCGCAAAGCTCATGCGCCTTCAACACACCGCGCATGGCTAATGTCTGGATGCATAACGGCTTCTTGCAAGTCGAAGGTCAGAAAATGTCCAAGAGCCTCGGCAATTTCGTGACGATCAATGAGTTGGTTGCAACGAATCAATTCGGTGGACGCTCTTGGTCTGGTGAAGTCTTGCGCCTCGCAATGCTCAAAACACACTACCGCCAGCCGATTAATTTTACTGTAAAGGCATTGGAAGAGGCAGAAAAGACACTAGCGACTTGGGCTGAACTCGCGGATCGTCATAAAGTTTCTTTGACATCCGGCCTCATTGAACCCGCTTTGCTTGAAGCCTTACACGATGATTTGAATACAGCTTTTGCTTTTGCTGTGTTAGCGGATCTTGCGCGTAAAGCGCGGACCAATTTCAATGATGCGCAACAGCTTACTTTCTGCGCGGATTTTTTAGGCTTCAATACAAAGAGTTGGTTCTCGCGCGCCGATTTAACCAGCGCCAAAGCAGATTTTGATCCGGTATTGAAGGCAAAGGTCGATACACTCATAGCCGCTCGCTTAGATGCTCGCCGCAATAAAAATTTTGCCGAGTCGGATCGCATTCGCGATGAGTTGCTTGGCTTGGGCATTCAATTGAAAGACGGCAAAGACGCTGACGGCAATCCCGTTACGACATGCGAGGTGAAGCGATGAACACTTCCGCGCCTGCGCTTCGTCCGCTTTTGCCGAAAGATATCCCGTTTCTCTTGCGCATTACGCGTGCGAGCATCGAACAATTGGCGCAAGATGAATATTCGCCCGGACAAATCGAAGCATGGGTCGCAAGCTTTGAAGACCAAGCATCATTCACAGCGCGTGTCACAACGGGCCTCACTTTGATTGCAACGCTTGATGGGTTTCCGGCAGGCTATGCAATGCTCAAAGGGGAGGATGAAATTGATCTTCTTTATGTCGCGCCGGGCGTTGTGAGACGCGGTGTCGCTTCGGTCTTGATTGAAGCGCTTGAGAAACTCGCAGCCGCGCGCGGTACCACAAAAATTACAGTGAAAGCGAGTGATGTTGCGCGTCCGTTTTTCTCCGCGCGTGGCTATGAAGCGCAAAGCCGCAACACCGTGCCGCTTGGCGAGGAGTGGCTCGGCCACACCGTGATGATGAAATCTTTTGGCGTTAAAGCGCCCACTCTGCAGTGAAAGTGGAAACCCATGTCTCTTGATCGTGTTTATCTGTTTGACACCACTTTGCGGGACGGAGCGCAGACAACAGGAGTTGATTTTTCACTTGCTGACAAGGTCCAAATTGCCGCGATGCTTGATGGTCTCGGCATTGATTATGTCGAAGGCGGTTATCCTGGCGCCAATCCGCTGGATACAGAATTCTTTTCTGAAAAACGCACGAAACAGGCGCGTTTTACCGCATTCGGTATGACGAAAAAAATTGGCCATTCGGCGTCGAATGATCCGGGCATTGCGGCGCTGCTTGAGTCAAAAAGCGATGCGATTTGCTATGTTGGTAAATCTTGGGATTATCAGGTTCGCGTTGCGCTTGAGGCCTCGCTTGAAGATAATCTCGACAGTGTGCGCGATAGCGTGTTGACGACCGTGAAAGCCGATCGGGAAACAATGCTTGATTGCGAACATTTTTTCGATGGTTACAAAGCCAATCCCGATTATGCGTTGAGCGTTGCGAAAGCTGCCTATGACGCGGGGGCGCGTTGGGTTGTGCTCTGTGATACGAATGGTGGCACTTTACCGCATGAGGTCGAACGTATTATTGGCGAGGTGGTCAAACAGATTCCAGGCGATCATCTCGGTATTCATGCTCATGATGATACGGGGCAGGCCGTGGCGAATTCGCTTGCGGCCGTACGCGGCGGAGTGCGGCAAATTCAAGGTACATTAAATGGGCTTGGCGAGCGCTGCGGCAACGCCAATCTTGCGACGATCATCCCGACTTTGAAACTGAAATCCGAATTTTCAAATCATATTACGACCGGTGTAAGTGATGAGGCCTTAAAAAGGCTCACGCAGGTTTCACGGGGGCTCGATGAAATCTTAAATCGCTCGCCCAACCGTCATGCGCCCTATGTCGGCGCATCGGCCTTTGCGACGAAAGCGGGCATTCACGCATCAGCCGTGATGAAAGATCCGCAAACCTATGAACATGTAGCACCTGAAAGCGTCGGCAATCGTCGCAAAGTGCTTGTGTCGGATCAAGCGGGGCGGTCCAATATCCTTGCCGAGCTTGAACGTCTCGGCATCGCTGTCAAAAAAGATGATCCGCGGGTCTTGCGTCTTCTTGATGAAGTGAAAGAGCGTGAGGGTTTGGGTTATTCTTATGAAGGTGCGGATGCGAGCTTCTTTCTGCTTGCGCGTCGCATCATTGGCGAAGTACCGGAATTTTTCCGTGTCGAGCGTTTCAGCGTGAATGTCGAGCGGCGCTTTGTTGAAGGCAGCGAGACGGAGACGGTCGCTGAAGCTTTTGTCAAAGTGAATGTCGGTGGCGAGGTGTTAATCTCGGCAGCGGAAGGAAATGGTCCTGTCAACGCGCTCGATCTCGCTTTACGCAAAGATCTCGGCAAATATCAGCGTCATATCGAAACGCTCGCAATCGTCGATTATAAGGTCCGTGTGTTTCAAGGCGGATCCGATGCTGTCACGCGCGTTCTCATAGAAACCGCCGATAAAAGTGGCGAGCGTTGGACCACGGTTGGTGTGAGCGGCAATATTATTGACGCGTCCTTCCAGGCGCTCATCGATTCCATAACCTATAAATTGCTGAAAAGCGGCGCTACTGCCTTATGATTCACATTTTTGTAAGTGATGTTTCGCTGTCTTCGCCTCGCGGTAGATGTTGAATTTTTTGTGCAATCATAGACACAATGTCGCGCGCGTGTTCCGCGACGGCGTAATTTACCTCGAGGCCTTCGCGTATAAATTCGAAATTCCGCATATGGGCCATCAGTGTGATCAAGGGTCGCCAAAAGCCTTTGATGTCGGCGATCACAATCGGCTTGGTGTGTCGGCCTAACTGCGCCCATGTGAGTTGCTCGATGAGTTCTTCCAATGTGCCAACGCCGCCGGGTAGCGCCACAAATGCATCTGATTTTTCGTACATCATTTTTTTGCGCGTGTGCATATCGTCAACGACGATATTTTCATCTGCGTCTTCAAACATAATCTCGCGATCTTTGAGAAAGCGTGGAATGATTCCGGTGACATAACCGCCATTATCTTTCACGGCTTTTGCCACTTCACCCATCAAGCCAACATTGCCGCCACCATAAACGAGGCGAATACCGGCTTCTGCCATGCTTTTGCCGAGTTCATTTGCTGCAATTTTAAAAGCAGGATCGGTTCCAAAACCAGAACCACAATAAACACAGATTGAAAGTGGATTTTTCATAACAAGATTTTTCGCATTCACTTTGGGTAAAGGTCAAGGTGACATCTGGCTTTATCGCTGATGGCGAAACACCGTAAATTGTGTTTGAGTAAGTGATGTGACGTCGGGGGGAGAGGCTTTACCATGAGCAACCGTGTGTGGATCGGCGTTGGCCTGTTGCTGCTTGTGGCAGCGATCGCTGTTTTCCAGTTTTTGCCCAGATTTAGCACGCAAAAGACCGAAACTGCGTCGCCATCGGCCTCCAACGCCCCCGAGCCCGAGGTCAAAGCCGCCAAAACGCCTGAACTGGCCCCAGCTCCAGCCCCCGCTTCCGAGGTCGAGGCCGCTAAAACACCGGAACTGGCTCCAGCGCCACAGATCGTGCCGCCAAGTTTTGACGTTGTTCGGGTCGAGCCGAATGGGGATTTGGTCGTCGGCGGTCGGGCGCAATCTGGCTCCACCGTCACACTTCTGGCGGATGGAAAATCGATTGAGACATCAAAAGTGGGCGAGACTGGTCAATTTGCGATGGTGCCGCCCGCTTTATCTTCTGGCCCGCATGTGTTGACTTTGCTTATGATATTGCCAGACGGAAAAACTTTTCCCTCCGCGCAAAGCGTCGCCGTCGATGTCCCTCAAGCCAAAAAAGGCGCCGTTCTTGTCGCAAAAAGTGAGCCCGGCAAAGCGACCGAACTTCTTGCACCTTTGAACGTGGACCAAAATGGAGAATTGGCCGTCAATAAACCGACCGCCAATGGACCGCGTGCGATGGTGGGCATAACGGTAGTCGAAGCGGATGAGACGGGCGCGCTTTATGTTGCCGGTAAAGCTTCAGGCGGCTCCTCGGTGCGACTCTACCTGAATGAAAGTTTTGTCGGATCCGCCGAAACATCAGCTGATTCGTCTTGGTCCTTCCGGATTGAGAAGGGTGTGGTCGCAGGACATTATAATGTTCGGGTTGATGATGCTGATCCTAAAACAGGAAAAGTCCTCTCCCGCGCAGAAGTTGGTTTTGACATGCCGGCGCTTTCAACGCCCGCAACGGCCCAGCCCGCAGCACCCTCGACGAATACCGTGGCTTCCACTCAAGCGGCGTCCGCACCGGCAAAACAGGCAGCGGTCACAATCCCCGAAATTGAGACGGCCACCGTGGTGCGCGGCGACAGTCTTTGGCGCATCAGCAGCAAAACCTATGGGTCGGGCTTCCGCTACACGGAGATCCATCAGGCCAATCGCAAGCAAATCCGCGATCCGGATTTGATCTATCCGGGCCAGATCTTTGTGTTGCCGAAACTGCGATAGGCGTCGTCCTTCAAGCTCTTGCATTTCTGCAAAGCTCGCGCGTATCTGGGCGCGGCGAAATTTTTGCGCTTCGCTCTTATTTGGGTGATAAGACTTTCGCTTCGGCCCCTCGGGGCCGTTCCTTTTTTATGATGTCTTGATCCAGTTTGGAGTTGTTATGGCTCGTTCCATGTCCCGCGGTCGCCCGTCCTCTCAGGCCGTTAGCATTCGGCCCCAGACTTCGATGTGGCGGACGGTCAAAGGATTCTGGCCTTATCTTTGGCCGGAAGATCGCGCCGATTTACGCATGCGCATAATTATGGCCACAGGCCTTTTGATCGCGGCCAAGCTCGTAACCATTGCTGTGCCTTATACATTCAAATGGGCAACCGATGCGCTCGCCCCCGCAGCGCTCGCCGAGATGGATCAAACTTTTTTTTTCATCGGCATTCCCGTCGCTTTGACTCTGCTTTACGGTTTCTCGCGCGTGTTGATGGCGTTGCTCACGCAAGTCCGTGACGCACTTTTTGCTGCGGTTGCGATGCATTCCGTGCGGCGTCTTGCCAATGAAACATTCGAACATATGCATAGCTTGTCTTTGCGCTTTCATCTTGAACGCAAAACGGGAGGCTTGACGAGTGTGCTTGATCGCGGGCGCGCAGGGATTGAAACCATAGTGCGTATGACGATGTTGACGCTGGCGCCGACCATCGTTGAATTTGTAATGATTCTTGCGGTTCTTCTTTATGAATTTGATTGGCGTTATGCGATCGTCACGATTTTGATGATCATCGGTTATATGGTGTTCACCACCAAAGCCACTGAATGGCGCATGGACATTCGGCGCTTGATGAATGATAGCGACACGGATGCGAGCGGTAAAGCGGTTGATAGTTTGTTGAATTTCGAAACGGTCAAATATTTTGGAGCCGAGACGCGCGAAGCCGCGCGTTATGGCAAGGCAATGGAGAAATTCGAAAAAGCCAGCGTGAAAGCCTATGTATCGCTTGCAGTTCTGAACTCCGGCCAAGCTATTATTTTCGTGCTTGGGCTTACGGTTTGTATGGCCCTTGTTGTGCAAGGTATTCGCGAGGGCCGCCATACGGTTGGCGATTTTGTTCTCGTCAATGCGATGTTGATCCAGCTCTATCAGCCATTGAATTTTATGGGCATGGTCTATCGCGAAATCAAACAGGCTTTGATCGATATTGATCAGATGTTTGATATTCTCGATCAGGATCCGGAAATTGCGGATCGTCCGGGCTCGAAGCCACTGCTTATTGAAAAAGGTGAAGTGCGTTTTGATCACGTCAAATTCTGTTACATGCCGGAACGCACCATTCTTGATGGTGTTGACTTTACAGTGCCCGCTGGAAAGACCGTTGCGATTGTCGGCCCATCAGGCGCAGGTAAATCTACAATTTCGCGTTTGATGTTCCGCTTTTATGAACCGCAATCGGGGCGCATTCTGATTGATGGGCAGGATATTGGCGATGTGCGGCAAGCGGATCTGCGCGCAGCGATTGGTATGGTGCCGCAAGATACGGTGCTCTTTAACGACACGATCTATTACAATATCCGTTATGGACGCTGGGACGCGACGCGCGAGGAAATCGAAGCGGCAGCCAAACTCGCGCAAATTGATGAATTCATCAAATCGCTGCCCGACGGCTATGAAACAAATGTCGGTGAGCGTGGTTTGAAATTGTCAGGCGGCGAGAAGCAGCGTGTTGCGATTGCGCGGACGATTCTCAAAGGCCCGCCCATTCTCGTGCTTGATGAAGCGACTTCGGCACTCGATAGTTTTACAGAACGTGAAATCCAGAACGCGCTTGAAGCGGTCTCGCGTGGACGCACGACGCTTGTCATCGCGCATCGGTTGTCCACTATCATTAATGCCGATGAAATTCTCGTTCTTGAGAAAGGTCGCATTGCCGAACGCGGGCGGCATCAAACGCTGCTTGAAAAGAAGGGCATCTATGCCGAACTCTGGGAACGGCAGCGCGAGGCAGCGGAAGCGCGTCAGGCGCTTGAGAAAACCGGCGAAACATTGACCGAGCCCGTTATTCTGGCCAATAAGGGGTGAGGGCAACTCGCCCCTTCGGGACTGGTGTGATGTCGATTTTGGATTCTGTCAGGAAGCAGCTTGTGCCCATCCACCGTGAGGGATGGCCATTTATTGCCATTTTTGCGGTGGTTGCCAATCTGCTGGCCTGGATCTGGTCGCCGCTTGGCTGGATCGGCGGTATTTTGACCGTCTGGTGCATCTATTTTTTCCGCGATCCGGTCCGCACGGTGCCGGTGGGTCAGGGGCTTGTGATCTCGCCGGCTGATGGGCGGGTGTCGATGATTGTCGAGGCGGTGCCGCCGCCAGAGCTCGGCCTCTCCGATGAGCCGATGACGCGGATTTCGATTTTCATGAATGTGTTTAATTGCCATGTGAATCGCGTTCCCGTTTCCGGCACGATTGAAACCATTGCCTATCGCCCGGGTCTCTTTCTCAATGCAGAGCTCGATAAAGCGAGTGAAGATAATGAGCGCAACGCGATCATTGTGAACACGGGCCGTGAACGTTTTGGTGTTGTTCAGATCGCGGGATTGATCGCTCGGCGTATCGTTGGCTTTGTTGAAGAGGGTGATCGTTTGTCGGTTGGCGAAAGATTTGGCCTCATTCGTTTTGGCTCGCGTGTAGACGTCTATCTCCCTGATGGCTATGATCTGCTTGTGGGTGTTGGACAGACAATGATTGCAGGTGAGACTGTCATTGCTGCACGTGAAGATGCAACCGGCGAACTGCATTTTCAAAATCTATGACTGATCTTTTTCCTCCCTTTGAACCTGATAAGGATCCGCGACCGCGTCGTTTTAATGCGGTGCCATTACGCGTTCTTATTCCCAATCTTGTTACAATGCTTTCTTTGTGCGCTGGATTGACCGCGATCCGTTTCGCGTATGAAGGACAATTGCGTTATGCATTGATTGCTGTTCTCGTCGCTGCGATTCTTGACGGACTTGATGGACGCATCGCGCGTTTGCTCAAAGGCACCTCACGCTTTGGTGCAGAGCTTGATAGTCTTGCTGATTTCTTAAGTTTTGGCGTTTCGCCTGCGATCATTCTCTATATTTATGGATTGAACGAATTGCAGTCGCTTGGATGGATCACCGTAGTCTTGTTTACATCTGCGTCAGCACTTCGTTTGGCGCGATTCAATGTGATGATTGATGATCCTACACGGCCTGAATGGCAGAAGAATTTCTTCACGGGAATTCCCACGCCGGCGGGTGCGCTGACCGGATTACTGCCAGCTTATTTTCTCGAATTGGGTTTAGAGGTTCCGGCGAGCTTTGCGGTGGTCGAAGCGGTCTATGTGCTCTTCATTGCCTTTATGATGGTAAGCCGCATTCCGACTTTTGCCGGTAAGACTTTCGGTAGCCGCGTGCCGCGTGAATGGGTGTTACCGCTCTTCGTGATTGTCATTGCGATTGTCGGGTTGCTTGTGACTTATATGTTCCAGTTTCTCGCGGTCACGACGATTCTCTATCTTTTGATGATTCCGTGGGGT
This sequence comes from Alphaproteobacteria bacterium, assembly GCA_016870035.1. GTDB lineage: Bacteria > Pseudomonadota > Alphaproteobacteria > Rhizobiales > Beijerinckiaceae > CAIUPE01. The sequence continues at coordinate 7,876 of VGCJ01000012.1, read as the reverse complement.
TCTCGTCGCTATCGGATGCTCGAAAGATTACACCGGACGGCCGGTGCGCACCCTTAAGGGCATATGCGGGGGATGGTTCACAAATGGCGCGGTTTCGTTTAGGGTCCGCCGCTCTTAAAAGGGTGGCCCGTTCACGGATCCCCGCTGATTGAAGGTTCAGGATGGCTAAAGAAGAAGTTTTGGAACTCCCCGGCATGGTCACGGAATTGTTGCCGAATGCGATGTTTCGCGTTCAGCTCGAAAATGACCATGAAATTATCGCCCATACTGCAGGTAAAATGCGCAAAAATCGCATTCGTGTCTTGGCCGGCGATAAGGTTCTCGTGGAAATGACCCCCTATGATTTGACCAAGGGGCGCATCACCTACCGCTTCAAATAGTTACGGACGCGGTTTAGCCTCAACTCCGTCATATTCTCTGTGAACAGGATTGTCCGTGGCAGACCCGGCGCTTATTCTCGCTTCAGCCTCTCCGCGTCGCCTTGATCTCTTGCGTCAGATCGGGTGTGAGCCGCAGCATTTAATCGCTGCGTCCATTGACGAGACGCCTTTGAAGAATGAATTGCCGCGAGTTCATTCGATCCGCTTGGCGCGCGAAAAAGCCGAAGCGGTTTGTAGAAAACTCGAAATCGCTGTTCTTGCCGGCGCCTTTGTTGTTTTGGCTGCCGATACGGTTGTTGGCGTAGGCCGTCGCATTCTACCCAAAGCGGAAACCGAAGAGGATGCGCGCGCATGTCTCGCACTTCTGTCTGGACGTGCGCATCGCGTTCATACGGCGCTCGCTATAATTGGCCGTGATGGACAACGTCGCCTTCGTCACGTCGAGACAAAAGTCGGTTTCAAAAGATTATCGCAAGAAGAGATCGAAACTTATATCGCCTCTAAAGAATGGCAAGGTAAAGCGGGTGGCTACGCAATTCAGGGCTTGGCGGCTGCCTATATCGATTTTCTTTCAGGCTCTTATTCTGGCGTTGTCGGCTTGCCACTTTACGAAACTGCACAACTGCTTGGGAGCTTCGGCATAAAGGCGAAGAGGGTGCCGTGACAGACACTCCTGAAAAAGACGAAACCGGAAAAGTTGTTATGCTTGGTCGCTGTCCGAGTTGCAGCAAAAGGGCTGTCCGTGACTTCCGTCCCTTTTGCTCGAAACGCTGTGCGGATCTGGATCTCGGGCGATGGCTTACCGGTAGTTACGCGATTCCTGCCATTGAAACAGATGATCCGGACGAAGAAGATCACACCTCGTCTTTGCTTGACAAATTTTGACATGACTTGCGCCTGGTTTACGGGCAGACCGTAGGGCAACTCAAAAAAATTCAGGTTGTAGATCTGACATTTTTCATCTTGAAGTTGTATAGTGCTCCAACGGTTGTGTGGGGGCCTGTAACGTTCATGATGGGTAAGCGGATCACGCTCAGACGGTTTTGGCTGATTTCACCTGTGCTCCTCGCATTGGTGGTGCTTGGCTCTGCGGCTCATCGCCTGGAAGCGGGTGAAGCGCCGCCATGGAAGTTGTGCTTCTCGCCTGATGGCCGCTGTTCCACCTTGATTCTTGAAGCGATCTCGTCAGCGCGTGAACCGATCCGTGTTCAAGCGTATAGTTTTACCGCGCGTCCGATTGCCGAAGCTCTGGTTGAAGCACATCGTCGCGGTGTTGATGTGGCTGTTATTGTCGATAAAAGCCAAAATTCCGAACGCTATTCTGTGATGTCACTTCTGAGCGAAGCGAATATTCCGCTTTATGTTGATTATTGTTGCGCGATTGCCCACAATAAAGTGATGGTCATTGATGGCAAAAAAGTTGTCACCGGTTCCTGTAATTTTACACAAAGCGCTGAATCACTGAATGCTGAAAATCTCCTTGTGATCGATGATGCAAAAATGGCGAAAGCCTATCTCGATAATTGGAGGGGGCATCGCGACGGCGCGCGCGTTTTTGCGGTGAAGTGAATTCAGCGCGATTCAATAACCGTTTTGGCGACTAGATTATAAAAATCTTTCGCGAATTGTTCCGGTTGTCCCAAAGGCCGGTCTTTTATTTGTCGTCTCAAAGCACTGCGCAGATAAGTCCGCCTTTTGGTGTCCTGTGCAAGCGCTACGGCTTTCTTCACATAGTCATCGTGATAGAGGGCAGCGAGATCACCCAAGCCCGCATTGGAAAGATTTTAATAGCTTAAGCGTTCAAAAAAGGCAGTGCCGACCAGCGTGATCACGGGAACGCCCATGAAAATGGATTCGCAAGTTGTCGTACCGCCCGTCTGCGGAAATGTATCGAGCGAAATATCCATTTCATTGTAAAAACGCATATGTTTGCCGCGCACAGATACAAACTGAATGCGATCAGCCGCGACGCCTTCATCAACAAAGGCCTTGGTCATATATTCGCGGAATGCTGCGGCTCCCGCTTCAGGTCTGACAAATAAAAATTTTAATTCAGGCACTTCGTTTAACACGCGTGCCCATGTCGATAAAACTTTAGGGCTATATTTATAGGGGTTATTTGCGGTGCCGAAGGTGATGTAGCCTTTGCGCGCCGAAGGAATAACGGGTTTGATTTCTTCTGCTTCATTGAAGCCCAAACGCCCCATCGCCACCCAACTCTTTGGCATCTCAAAAAGCTTTTCAATTAGCAGTGCGGGATCAGGTGGATTGATGAACGGATCGACCAAAATATAATCGATGGTCTCAAGCCCCGCCGAATGCGGATAACCAAGCCAACTCGCTGTTACGGGTGCCGGATTCCACGCCATCACTTCGATTTTTGTTCATGTCGGTAGAGCTGCCAAGTTCAAACAAGATGTCGAGTTGATCTTTGGCAATGAGTTCTGCTGCATCGCGATCCGCAATCGCCTTGTGCCAGCGGAATTCATTCACACGCCTTGCAATATATTGCTAGATCGGATCGGGATCATGGCGACACCATGAATAGCAATAGACTTCAAATCTATTCCGATTGATAAAATCAAAAAGCGGCATGGTGAAATAGCTCACCGGATGATGTCTCAAATCAGAAGACATGATGCCCAGTCTTATTTTGTCGCGACCTTTCACCAATGCAGGTTTGGGCAAAGGGTTGAGTTTGGTTTTCGCAAGCTCAATCCGGCCCCAAATACGATGTTGCTCTAAAATATCATAACGGTCTTCATCCGTTTCAATGCGCGCAAGATGATAATGAAATGCGTCATGAAGGCTTTCACTTGTCCAAGTGCGTCCAAGATCGCGAAATGAACCCAAGGTTTTGACAATATCAAAACGTCCCATCCGTACGAGAATGTTGTGAGCCATACGTACAAAGCGTGAAGGAAGAGGGCCTAAGGTTAAGGCCTTCATCACGGCTTCATAGCCTGCTTGAATATGATCAGCTTTATTGCCATAACGAGAACGATAAAGACTATTGGCGTAATTCATCCAATAAATTTCATCGTCGGGCTTTAGCTTAACCGCGCGGAGATAATGCTTGTTGCCACGCTCACGATCAAAACGCGCAACGGTTTCCGCAAGTTGAAAATGGGCCCAGGCGTCGTCCGGCTCTTCTTCAATCCGCTGAATTAGAAACCTTTCGGCCTCAGTGAATTTTCCAGCCCGGCGATAAACCATAATCCGCGCTTCGATGATTCGGTGTTCCTGCGGCATTTCACGAATTGCGGCTTCAACCGCCTTGATTGCCTCTTGATGGCGCTCAAAATCCATATCCGCTTTGATGCGGTCAATCCATGTAATCACGTCTTTAGGATTGAGCTGAACCGCCTTGTCAAAAAACGAATCGTGCTCAGTAAATCACCTTTTTGTAAATGAGCATTGCCAAGAAAACGCGCAGCCGCAGGATTTTGAGGGTCAACCTCTTTGAGCTTTGGCGTTGAGGTTCGCTTCATCGCTCCGCTTTAGTTCCACGAGTAGCAGCGTTTTGTTTGCAAGAGCCGCGATGGCTATTTTATCCGCTTTAAAAGCCTCATCAAAAAAGCCAAGCGCTTCATCAAAATTCCGCGAGCGCTTTGCCGCGATCCCTGATAGATTGAGAAGCTCTGCATCTTTTTTAAAAAGCTACGAGCTTTGGTGAGATAAGAAGCGGCATCGGCCGGGCGTTCAAGTTGCAACACCATCCGCGCAAGATGATACCAGGCGAGGCGTGCTTCTTTTGGCTTCTTTTTGTCTTTACTTTCGATCCAGTGGGTTAATTTTCGTACGGCCTTGTTGCGTTGTCCTTTCGCTTCGAGGGCAAGGCAATCTTCGAGTAAGGCCATTGGAGCTCCGACTTTATATATCGGACTTGACCTTAGGAAAATAGATTAAAAAGTCCAAAATGAAAGCGTGCCAATTGCATCAAATTGGAGCGAGTTTTTTAGCATTTTGTTAAAAATCCGATGAGCCCCGCAGTTGACCCATTCGCACGCGTATCTTGGGTTTCACCTTTTACAAGCGGCAAAAGGCTTGTGGCCAGTTCTTTGCCTAATTTGACGCCCCATTGGTCAAAAGCGTTGATTCCGAAAATGGCGGCTTCGACAAAAACGCGATGCTCGTAAAGAGCGATGAGTGCGCCGAGTTGCGCGGGATCAAGCCGTTCATATGCCAGCGTGAGAGAGGGCCTATTGCCGGGAAAGACGCGATGGGGTGCCAGCTCTTCGGCTGTTTGAGGTTGCAGACCGCGCGCCAAAAGCTGAGCTTTTGCTTCCTCCTTTGTGCGGCCAACAAGTAGCGCCTCTGATTGCGCAAGGCAATTGGCAATTAACAAATCGTGATGGTTTTTCAGATCTGTGCGTTCCGCTTTTGCCGCAATAAGAAACTCGACCGGAATGATATCGGTTCCTTGATGCAGCAATTGAAAAAATGCGTGTTGTGAATTGGTGCCCGGCTCACCCCACACAATTGGACTAGAGGCATGATTAAGTGCCGTTCCATCACGTGCAACGTGTTTGCCATTTGATTCCATATCAAGCTGTTGCACATAGGCGGGAAATCGCGCGAGGCGTTGATCATAAGGGATCAGCGCCCGTGTTGGATACTCACATATCAAACGATGCCAGACGCCAATCAGTCCGAATAGGACCGGAAGATTTACTGTAAGCGGCGCGGATGTGAAATGCTCATCGAGTGCGCCGGCGCCATCGAGAAAAGCCTCAAAATTTTTCGAGCCAATCGCAATGGCAAGCGGCAATCCGATTGATGACCAGATTGAATAACGCCCGCCGACCCAATCCCAAAAGCCGGTGATGCGATCTGCACGCACGGGAAATTGAGCAGCTTTATCAAGCGCGGTTGTCACGGCCATGAAATGATGTGCGACTGCGTCATCGCCCAAGCGCTCGGCAATGAAGCTTCGCGCTGAGATCGCATTGGTCATTGTTTCAATCGTCGTGAAAGTTTTCGAGGCGATAATGAACAATGTCGTTTCAGGATTAAGCCCGATCAGCGTGTCAGCGAGATGCGCGCCATCAACATTTGATACGAAATGAAGTTTTGGTCCGTTATGCCATGGCACCAGCGCGAGTGTTGCCATCGCAGGACCGAGATCCGAACCGCCAATGCCGAGATTGACAACATCGGTAAAAGTCTTTCCCGTTGAACCTGAAATTTTTCCTGAGCGAACGCCTTCAGCGAGTGCGAACATCTTCGCGCGCTCCGCGGCAATATCCGACATGATGTTATGACCATCGAAAAGCAGAGGGCTTTGATCGCGACGACGCAGCGCCGTATGCAATACGGCGCGATGTTCGGTTTGATTGATCTTTTCACCACGAAACATCGCGTCACGTTTTGATTCAAGATCAACCGCGCGCGCGAGATCAAGCAGCAGTGACAACGTCTCATCGGTCAGCGCGCATTTTGAAAAATCAAGCAGCATCCGCTCATGTTTTCGCGAGAATTTTACAAAGCGGTTCGGATCGGCATCAAAGAGTGTTTTGATCGGTTGCGTCTTTTTCGTTTGCCAATGGGCTCGGAGCTTTGCGAGCGCGACATCTTTAGTGGGACTCATGATCAGGTAATCCGAAGCAAAATGAGGAAGGGACCATAAACCGCCCCTTCCGATAGACAAAGCGGGGTTGCGGATGATCCCCTTGATCTTTCGAGGCAATCGGGCGCACTTTTACATACTTGGCTTGGGGAAGGACCAAAAATCATCATGTTCATATCGATTGGACAGATTGAGGCGCATTACGCTCGCTTGCCGGAGGGGTTTTTCACCGCCTTGCCGCCAACGCCGGTCGCGGCCCCGCGTCTGATCGCATTCAATGATTCGCTCGCCCGCGAGCTTGGGCTTTCCCTCGACGGCGTTTCGTCAGAAGAGTTGGCTCGGCTCTTTGTTGGCAATGAACTTCCCTTGGGTGCGACGCCCGTGGCGGTGGCCTATGCCGGTCATCAATTTGGAAGTTTCGTTTCGCAGCTCGGCGATGGCCGTGCGATCCTTTTGGGTGAAGTGAGGGATCGTTCTGGGAAATTGCGTGACATTGCCTTCAAGGGGTCGGGTCGCACACCCTATTCACGCGGCGGTGATGGACGTGCCGCTTTGGGCCCTGTGTTACGCGAATATATCGTAAGCGAAGCGATTCATGCTTTGGGCGTGCCGACGACGCGGGCGCTCGCGGCAGTGCTGACAGGCGAGCGTGTTTTGCGGGAGCAAGGCCCTTTGCCGGGTGCGGTGTTTACGCGTGTGGCTTCAAGTCATCTTCGCGTCGGGACATTTCAATTTTTTGCTGCGCGTGAAGATCAAGTTTCATTGCGTACGCTTTTATCATTTGCGATTGAGCGGCATGATCCTTCTGCAAAAGAGTCTGATAATCCCGCGCTGGCATTCTTAAAAGGTGTCATTGAAAGACAAGCGCATTTGATTGCGCGCTGGATGGCGCTCGGCTTTGTTCATGGTGTGATGAACACCGATAATATGACGATCTCTGGCGAAACGATTGATTACGGACCTTGCGCTTTTATGGAAGCCTATGATCCGGCGACGGTCTTCAGCTCTATCGACCAATTTGGTCGCTATGCGTATGGACGCCAAGCCGCGATTGCGCAGTGGAATCTTGCGCGCCTTGCCGAAGCGCTTTTGCCTTTGATTGATTTAGATGAAGAACGCGCTGTGAAACAAGCATCCGATGCGATTTCCGGTTTCGCACATCTTTATCATAAAGCCTATGATGAGGCGTTCCGCTCCAAGCTGGGTCTTCGGAAGCGCGAAGACGAAGACCAAGATCTTGTCGCCTCACTTCTTTTGCGCATGCAACAGAAGCAAGCGGATTTCACTTTAACCTTTCGCGCCTTCTTAAATGCCGTTGATCCTCAAAATGATCAAACGCTTCGGCAATTTTTGGGCGATGACGAAGTGGCAGAAGCTTTGATTGCACGGTGGCGCGAGCGGCTTCAACGCGAAGAGGTTTCACAAACAGAAATTCAATCGCGGATTAAAGCGGTGAACCCTAAACGCATACCGCGCAATCATCGCGTCGAAGAGGCCATCCAAGCCGCGCAAGTTTCTGATGATTTTGAACCCTTTTATCGCCTCGCCCGTGCGTTGCAGTGTCCTTATGAAGATGATCCTGAATATGAAGCCTATGAAGCGCCCGCCGAACCGCATGAACGGGTGAGGGTAACTTTTTGCGGAACGTAACGAAGGGCTCCGGCCCTTGAAGGGCGAGCGCGGCTGTGTAAGGTAGGCGCCGAAAAGCCGCTTCGGCTTCAGGAATTTAGATTGATAGAGGGAATTTCATCTCATGCAAACCGCTTTTGCCCCCCTTCGCGCCTTCGCCGCGCGCCCGAGTCTCGCCCGTGATGCGGTGCTTGTGGTTCTCGGTTCTGTTCTCTTGGCGATTTCGGCCAAGGTACAAGTGCCCTTCTGGCCGGTGCCGATGACGATGCAGACTTTTATCATTTTGATGCTTGGGGTG
>VGCJ01000011.1 GCA_016870035.1 Alphaproteobacteria bacterium | reverse complement strand
GCGCGCGTTTCGGCTCTTGCCAAGGACATCGCGGAAGTGATTTCACAATTCGGATTGCCTGAAAAAATCAACGCGACAGGACAAGTGATTGCCTATCATTCGGCTTGCTCCATGCAACACGGACAGCAAATTAAAGACGAGCCGAAAAACCTCTTAAAAGCGGCGGGCTTTGTCGTGAAAGATGTACCTGAGGATCATATCTGCTGTGGTTCGGCGGGTACCTATAACATGATGCAGCCGGAATTATCAGGTGCTTTGCGGGAGCGTAAAGTTGACAATATCGAGCGGACAAGACCTGAAATTGTTGCGACAGGCAATCTTGGTTGCATGACTCAAATCGGCAAAGGGCTCAAAGATCGACAATCCGATATCCGCGTGGTTCACACGATTGAATTGCTTGATTGGGCGACCGGCGGACCACTTCCACGTGTGCTTGCCGATCTCGGCTTTCACTGAAACAATTTTAATCAATCGATATGCGGGTATTAGATACGCGACTTCCGATTGATGATGTGCTTTCCGATTGTCTCGATGCACTTAAGCATCATTCATCTGCCGTTTTGGTTGCGCCGCCCGGTGCGGGCAAAACAACGCGTGTGCCACTCGCTCTGCTTGATGCGCCTTGGCGCGAGGAAAAAAAAATTCTTGTTCTTGAACCGCGGCGGCTTGCTGCACGCGGTGCGGCTGCGCGGATGGCTTCAACACTCGGTGAAGCGGTTGGTGATACGGTTGGATATCGCGTCAGGCTTCAATCTAAAATCAGCGCGCGTACAAGAATTGAAGTGATCACTGAAGGTATTTTTACTCGCATGATCCTTGATGATCCGTCACTCTCTTCCGTTGCTGCGGTTTTGTTTGACGAATTTCACGAAAGATCATTAGATGCCGATCTCAGTTTGGCACTTGCGCTTGATGCGCAGCAGGCTTTACGACCTGATCTTCGTATCCTAGCCATGTCAGCAACGCTTGATGGCGCGCGCGTAGCGATACTTCTCGGTGAATGTCCCGTCATCGAAAGCAAAGGTCGGGCGTTTCCCATTGAAACATTCTATCGGCCGCGCGATCCTTCGCGTCGTATTGAAGACTCAATCGTTGAAGCGATCCGCTATTCACTCACCCATGATGAAGGATCGCTCTTGGTTTTCTTGCCAGGGCAAAGCGAGATCAGACGCACAACCGATTTGCTTCGGGATAAAATCTCTTCACCATACATTGAGGTTGCATCGCTTTATGGCGCGATGGATGTTGTGGATCAGGACAAAGTCATTTCGCCGGTACGCGCAGGTACACGGAAAATCGTTCTGGCAACATCAATCGCGGAAACATCACTAACAATTGAAGGTGTGCGTGTTGTTATTGATTCAGGATTGCAGCGCATTCCCGTTTACGAGCCGGATCTTGGTTTAACGAGGCTTGAAACGCGGCGCGTATCGCGCGCGTCCGCCGATCAAAGGCGTGGTCGCGCGGGAAGAACGGAACCGGGTATTTGCTATCGACTATGGGAAGAAGCGGCGACTGGTGCGCTTGAGCCTTTCTCTGCTCCTGAAATTCTCGCGGCCGATTTATCCGGCTTGATGCTTGATTGTGCAGAATGGGGCGTCACTGACCCTACGCGCTTGCCATTTCTTGATCCGCCCCCGACGCCGGCACTCAACGAAGCGCACGCGACTTTAAGAATGCTTGATGCGCTCGATGAAGAAGGCCGCATCACGGCCACAGGCCGTGCCATCCGTGCTTTACCTTTACCGCCGCGATTGGCGCGCATGATTGTGACAGCGGGTAAGCACGGTAAAGCCTATGAAGCAGCAGAAATTGCCGCTTTGATGGTTGAGCGCGGTATGGGAGGAATATCAGCAGATCTCACACATCGTCTTGATCTATTTCATAAAGACCGCTCGCGTCGCGCTAAAGATGTAAGGCGGCTTGCGAAATCTTGGGCCGACACTGTTTCAAATTCACGAAGCGATATAGAAATTTCCACGGGGGCCTTGCTTGCCTTGGCATTTCCGGATCGTATTGCCAAAGCGCGTGGCGCGGTCGGTACGTTTCTGATGGCGAATGGAAGAGCCGCGCGCGTTGAGCCACATGAATCGCTCGCCCGTGAGTCCTATCTGGCCATCGGTGAAATCGCTGGCAGCGCGAGTGATGCAAGGATCCTTCTCGCCGCGCCTTTGACGATTTCCGAAATAGACTCAGAATGTGAAAAAGAGATCGTCACTGAAACGGCTATCAATTTTGATCGAAACGCGGCTCAACTTCGCTCCACAAAAAATAGACGCTTAGGCGCTGTTATTCTTTCCGAACAACGTTTGCCCGTTCCCGCGTCGGACGACGCTGCGCGTATTTTAGCGCGCGGGCTCGGATCACTTGGGGTGGCACAATGGCCCCTTTCAAAAGCAACCCGCCAATGGCGCGACCGGATTTTGTTTCTTCGTCGGACCGACAATCAGTGGCCGGATCTTTCAGACGAGATACTAGAAAAAAATGCGGAAGACTGGTTCTCGCCCTTTCTCATTGGAAAGACAGGGCTTGCCGATCTCGATGACGAGATCTTCCGCAACGCGCTCAATTCCCAGATGGATTGGCCGATGCAACAACGCGTGGAAGCGGAAGCGCCCGCCTTTTTCACCGCGCCCACCGGTAATCGTCACGCCATCGATTACGAGGCCGAGGAAGGGCCGGTTTTAGCCATTCGCGTTCAGGAGCTCTTCGGCCTCGAAGCCCACCCAAGCGTCGCGCAGGGCCGGATTCCGCTGGTGCTGCACCTTCTCTCGCCCGCCCACCGCCCCATCCAGATTACGCGCGATTTGCCCGGCTTTTGGAGAGGGTCTTGGGCCGCGGTCAAAAGCGAAATGAAGGGCCGCTACCCGAAACATGTCTGGCCGGATGATCCGGCCAAAGCCCAGCCGACCACGCGGGCAAAGCCACGCGGCACCTGAACACTCTAATAAGTAACGGGGATATGGCTGGGGCGGGAGGATTCGAACCTCCGCATGGCGGAATCAAAATCCGCTGCCTTACCGCTTGGCGACGCCCCAATACAACTCGCGAAGGATGCATAAAGCGCCCGCTTCTTTGACGCAACCCGGAGCGAAAAATTCCGACGATCGGAAAGCCTGTGACAGATCAGCTCAACCGGAAGGCGCTTGCGAGCTGGGGGCCGCGCGGCTATAACGCCGCCTTCCCGAGGGCGGGATAAGTCGGAGCGTAGCGCAGCCTGGTAGCGCACCTCGTTCGGGACGAGGGGGTCGAAGGTTCAAATCCTTTCGCTCCGACCATTTTCCCTGACCCTCATTCTTCCGTGAGATAGCGATCCACCCATTCGACCACAGTCTCGTGTGGTATCGGCGTTTCGAAAGCGATTTCGTAACCATCGCGAGTGGTGCCAATGATCTTTGCGGGATGATCTTTGCCAAGAATGCGCAATCGCACCCGATCATTACTCCGCTCGAGAATATAGCGGCTGGCTTCACGAAACAGAGCACGGTCCGGCAAGAGCCACCTCACGATCCCGTCGAGCACAAGATCCTCTTCATCAAACAGAAGCTCCGAAACAATACAGCAGGGGCGACGATCAAGTTGGATCGGCGGCTGAGGCTTAGGAGCTTCTACTTTGTCAATACGATCTAACATGGCTAGAAAAGTCCTCTAATTTATAATGACCATCACGCGTCTGATTGGCCGTTGCGGCGACAGAAGCGCGCGAGAATGGCTTCATTCACCGCCTGACTCACAGCCGATAAATCAGGTGCCTCAACGGGTGTTGGAACATCAATCGAGTCCGGTGTCGCAGGTTTTGCTGCTGTTGTTTGCGCAATCAAAATACCGTCAAGCACGTGCGCGATTTCACTCAACCCAGTCGATAGACCCTGCTCGATATGCTCACCGAAGGCGCGCATTTCGCTGACAGGGTCGGTACCACGGTCAAAAGCTACCAGACGATCCACCAAATCCACTTGCGTAGATCCTAATCTTTCGATGCCCGACAGAAGACGTGAAAGCGATTCATCAAATGATGCCACAACTGCACCAAGGCCCGCACCTAAGCGTTCATCGACGGACGCGGAGAGCTGATCGCCAATTGTTTTCACATCAAGCGGTCTCGTTGATTCACGAACCAAGCGTTCAAGCGCAGTATTTGATTCAAGAGCCACACGGCCGCGCTCATCATCTGATTGTTTGAGCGCATACAATTCCACACCAAATGACTCAAAGCCACGCGTTGTCTGCACTTCAAGCGCGCGAACGAGACGTTCAGTCGTACAATGTTGCTCTGCGACTTGTTCCAGAGATCCCACGATCACACCGCGTGAATCTTCGATCGTTTACGATAAACTACCAACACCATGAGCATAAAAATTGGCTGAAGCACGATCTCTTAATATCTCCTCTTCACGCAAACGCTCAACCGAGTCGCTGATGACATCGAGCTTTTTGATCTGCTGAAAGATATTCGCCTGGCGAAGCGAAAGAGATTCAACTTGTTCGACGAGCATAAAGAGCGCTGCTGTTTGCATTTCCTGTCGATCCCCCAGTTTTTTCATCACTTCGGCGCTACGTGTTATCAAACCTTGCGTTGTTCTGAACGCACCGAGCAAGGTGCTCGCCAGAGTAATTACGTCTGGCTCATTAGTCGCCACACCCGGTACTGATGAAACACCCTGTCCTTCGAGCGAGCCGATGCGAATAAGTCAACCCTCAAAATCATGGCGAAGGGCCTGCAATGCACTATCAATGAAGCGCACTATCAATCCGAGAGCCAATGATCCGGAGAGACCGAAGAGGGAGGCTGAGAAGCCCGTCGTGTCAAGATGATTCGATTAACAGCTGAAGTGGGTGGAGCGGAGAGCGTCGAATTTCCCGAAGATCTTGAAGCCGATATTACAAAAATTGTCGACCGCGAACGGGAAGTCTTTTCTGGTCGTCGGCAAACTCTTTCCGAGCAAATCGGAATTTTAGAAGATCAACTGAAACAGAAATCTCTTGATCTTGCCGAAGCCAAATCGCGTTGGGCGAACACAATTGCGGAGCGTGAACTTTTTAATCGCCGCGTGACGAACCTCCACAGGCTTGCAGCAGCAGGAGCCTTTTCGACCAATGACATGATCGATAATGAGCGTTCTCTCCAACAAATCGAACAGAAATTTTCCGATCTTATTCACAAAATTCGGTGCGATGAAGCGGCGATGAGTGAAATCAATCGCAAAATGAGCGAGGCCCGGTCGCGCTTTCGTTCTGACGCCGATAAAGAACGTTCAGAAACCAAACTTCAGATCGCAAAATTGGAAGAAACAATCTTAGCGCTCAAAGATCGCAGCTTGAGATCGGAAGTAATGGCGCCGATTGAGGGCGTCGTGAACAAACTTCACGTCACAACAGTGGGCGGCGTCGTCAAATCGGGCGAGCCCTTGGGCTAGATTATGCCTACCGATGCTGCCGTTGCGGTAGAAGCAAAGATTGCTCCGAGCGATCGTGGCGACATTTGACCGAGCCAGAAGGCGGTCGTTAAAGTATCAGCCTATGATTTTTCGGTTTATGGCGGGCTTTCAGGGAAAGTCGTCGATATATCGGCTGACGCTCTGCAGGATGAGCGTGGTACGCTTTATTTTCGCGTGCGCCTTGAAGCCTAAGCTAAAGACTTCGGGCCCAGCAAACCTATTATTCCGGGCATGTTGGCTGAAGTTGATATCTTGATCGGACGCCGGACGATATTGGAATCCCTAATTCGTCCGGTCCGACAAATTCGCGATAATGCCTTGCGGCAGTGATCGGCCGCATTAGATCATGTATTGACCGCCATTAGCCGAGATCGTCGAGCCGGTGATGAAACTCGCATCATCAGCCACAAAGAAGACAACGGCGCGCGCGATTTCATCAGGTTCGCCAAGGCGTCCCGTTGGGATATGCGGGAGAATGTTTTTTTCAATAACGGCCGGATCAATCGCTTTTACCATATCTGTGGCGATATAGCCGGGGCAAATCGCATTCACGGTGATGCCGACGCGTGCGCCTTCTTGCGCCAAGGCTTTCACAAAGCCAAGGTCACCTGCTTTTGATGATGAATAGTTCACTTGGCCCATCTGGCCCTTCTGGCCATTAACCGAAGAGATGCAGATTACGCGACCGAATTTCCGCGCGCGCATCCCTTCCCACACCGGGCGGGTCATATTGAAGAGCGAAGTGAGATTGGTGTTGATCACTGCGTCCCACATATCCTTCGTCATTTTGTGAAACATCGCATCGCGGGTTATTCCGGCATTGTTGATGAGGATTTCAACCGGACCATGAGCCGCTTCGACTTTTGCGATCCCCGCGACGCACGCATCATAATTTGAAACATCCCATTTATAAGTCGGGATACTGGTTTCTTTCGTGAATGCCTGAGCGGCTTCATCATTACCAGCGTAATTGGCAGCAACTGTATAACCTGCTTTTTTCAAACCTACCGAGATTGCCGCGCCGATACCGCGCGAACCGCCTGTCACCAATGCAACACGTGCCATGTTCGACCCTCCCCTCACTTATTTTAACGGGAAGAGATGTTGATCATCTCTTCCCCGATTTAAATTAAGTCAACGTTCAACGGTCAGCGCAATGCCCATGCCACCACCGATGCACAAAGTGGCGAGACCCTTCTTCGCGTTACGCTTTTGCATTTCATGAAGCAGGGTTACGAACACACGCGCACCTGAAGCGCCGATCGGGTGACCAATCGCAATCGCACCACCATTCACATTCACTTTTTCCGTATCCCATCCGAGATCTTTGTTGACCGCAATGGCTTGCGCAGCAAAAGCCTCATTGGCCTCAATGAGATCAAGATCACCGATCTTCCAACCCGCCTTTTCGAGTGCCTTGCGCGAAGCCGGGATAGGGCCTGAACCCATAATCGCGGGATCCACACCAGCAGTCGCCCAGGAGGCAACGCGCGCGAGCGGCGCAAGGCCACGCTTTGCGGCTTCTTTCGCGGTCATCATAACAAGTGCGGCAGCGCCATCATTGATACCGGAAGCGTTACCCGCCGTGACCGTGCCGTCCTTCGAGAAGGCCGGTTTCAATTTCTGCATGCCCTCAAGCGTTGCGCCATGACGGATATATTCATCTTCGCTGACAACCACGTCACCCTTTTTCGAGCTAACGGTGACGGCAACGATTTCATCACGGAATTTACCGGCTTTCTGAGCGGCCTCAGCCTTGTTCTGCGATGAAACAGCGAACTCATCTTGCTCATCGCGGCTGATCTGCCATTTGGTGGCAATGTTCTCAGCCGTTGTGCCCATATGATAGCCTTGAAAGGCATCAAGCAGACCGTCACGCAACATCGAGTCGAGGAATTTCATATCTCCCATTTTTGTGCCGTTTCGAAGATGGGCCACATGTTGGGATTGCGACATCGACTCCTGACCGCCCGCCATAATGATCTTGGCGTCGCCATTCGTGATTTGTTGCAAGCCAACCGCAACCGCGCGCAAACCAGATCCGCAGAGTTGATTGAGGCCCCATGCGGTGGCTTCCTGCGGAATGCCCGCTTTGATCGCTGCCTGCCGCGCTGGGTTTTGGCCCTGACCAGCGGTCAGGATTTGACCCAAAATGACTTCTTCAACTTCAGCCGCTTCAACTTTCGCACGGGTCAAAGCAGCCTTGATCGCAATCGCGCCCAATTCATGCGCGGGAAGTGTCGACAAAGCCCCGTTAAATGACCCAACAGGGGTCCGGGCAGCTCCTACAATCACGATGTCTTCGGATGCCATTCTATCCTCCTAAACGCAATGTAATCCGGACTTTGCCAGGACTGGCCTTTGCTCGTTCCGCACACAGCCTATTCAAATCTACCTTCTTCGCGATCGCATTTGCGTCCGTCAAGACAAATAGCCTGTCTTGAGCGAGCGGCTTTAGTCGTAGACCCTAGGGCGATAACGAGGGCCGTGGGGTGAATGCTTGCTTTTAAATCGTTTTTCCTGTCCAACTTGTTGAGATTACGGTATTTCGGGCCGTGACATCAAATAAGTTGAGAGCAAGGACGCGCAGACCCCATGACGACCAAAGAGCCGCCTATCGTCATTAAAAAATATGCTAATCGCCGCCTCTATCATACGGGCACGAGCACTTATGTGACGCTTGAAGATTTGGCAGCCATGGTCAAACGCGGTGACGAATTTGCTGTCTTTGATGCGAAGTCAGGTGAGGAAATTACTCGATCCGTTTTAGCCCAGATCATTTTCGATCAAGAAGGCAAAGATGGACAAAATCTTTTGCCCATCAATTTCTTGCGCCAATTGATTTCATATTACGGCGACTCGATGCAGGCTTTCGTGCCGACCTATCTCGAACACTCCATCAAGATGCTTACCGAAAACCAGGCAAAATTTCGCGATCAATTTGCAAGCGCCTTTGGCAAAGACGCCTTCGGCATGATGGAAGAAATGGGCCAGAAGAATATGGAAATGTTCCGCGAGGCCTTTGCTATGTTCACACCCTTCACAAAAATGGTGACCCCAAGCGCATCGGGAAATGCTGAAAAGTCAGCCCCTGCGAGTGATGCCATACGGTCTGATGACCTTGCGGCATTAAAGCAGCAGATTGTCGAAATGCAGAAAAAGCTTGATCAGATGGGCAGTAATTGACCTAACGTAATTTTACCTTAGGTCATCTAATTATTACGTTAACAACAAGTTAACATTCGGCTTTCCTTGTGCTACTCGCTCTCCGCGTTGTTGTGGATCGGCCTGATGAGCTGAGTTGACTTGTGACCCGCAACGCGTTGGCATTATTTTATTTTCTTGATTTTTGATTTGGACGAACCATGAGCGCCTCACAGGCAGCCAATTAACGGAAGCGCTTGAGGCATGCTGCGGTGATCGCAGCAAAGCCTGATGCTCGTTTTCTGGTTCAATTGATTGCTGGAGAACAGAGCCCCCTTACCCGTTCAGATAAAAAAACGGCGCCCCGTGAAGGCGCCGCTGCCTATTCTCTCGTTATGACTTCGGATTCGAGCGCACGCTTAGATGCGCTCGATCGCGCCGCCTGAACTCAGGCTTCTTTCTTCGCCTTCAAAATCTGACGACCCTTATACATGCCGGTCTTGAGATCGACATGATGAGGACGACGCAATTCACCCGAGTCCTTGTCTTCAACATAGGTCGGGGGAGCGAGCGCATCAGCAGAGCGGCGCATACCGCGACGCGACGGGGATGTTTTTCGTTTCGGAACGGCCATTGGAAACTCCGTGTCGGATGGGCGTCAGGACACAATTTGTCCATGCCTGAATGAATTCGAAAGCCGGGCTTATACAGAGAACCAATCAAGCTGGCTAGACCGAACACGCCGCTGATTTCGAAAAAATCTCGGCAGCGAACCATCGGCTTGACCCTGATCCCCCCATCAGGCAAGCCGGAAGGGCAAAAGGTCAAAAACCAAGGTAAAGTTCATGACGAGTGCGCCCGATCTGTTTCAGTCCCAGCTTCAGGAAACGGGTCAAGCGGTTGAAACGCTGCTCGACACTCTGCTCGGACCAGCCCCCTTAACCCGCGAAACAACGCGTCCCGATCGGCTACTTGCGGCTATGCGGCATGGCGCGCTGGGAGGCGGGAAGCGGCTCAGGCCCTTTCTATTGGTTGAAAGCGCCCGGCTTTGTGGCGCCGCCCCTTCGGCGGCCTTGCTTGCTGGATGCG
This sequence comes from Alphaproteobacteria bacterium, assembly GCA_016870035.1. Taxonomy (GTDB): domain Bacteria; phylum Pseudomonadota; class Alphaproteobacteria; order Rhizobiales; family Beijerinckiaceae; genus CAIUPE01. Next base: position 28,232 of record VGCJ01000011.1, on the reverse strand, counting down.
CGCTGGAACTGGTGCATTGCTATTCCCTCGTTCATGATGACCTGCCCGCGATGGACGATGATGATCTGCGGCGCGGACGCCCGACCGTCCATAAAGTCTATGATGACGCGATGGCGATTTTAGCAGGCGACGCGCTATTGACTTTGGCCTTTGATGTCATGGGCCGACCGGAGATCCATGAAGACGCTGGCGTTCGTCTTGAACTCGTTACGGGTCTCGCACGCGCGTCCGGTCTTGGCGGTATGGCGGGCGGGCAAGCGCTCGATCTTGAAGCCGAGGGTCGGTATGAGGCGGATCGTAAACCTCTCGTGCTTTCCGACGCCTCGATCCGGCAATTACAAGCAATGAAAACAGGCGCACTGCTTCTCTTCGCCGTAGAAGCTGGCGGAATTCTCGGTCGTGTGGACACGAAAACGCGGGCCGCAATCTCGTCCTATGGGCGTGCGGTAGGCGCGGCATTTCAAATTGCCGATGACATTCTCGATGTTGAAGCTGACAGCGCCACGCTCGGCAAAGAAGCGGGCAAAGATGCCGATCGCGGTAAAGGAACACTTGTTCAACGTTTAGGCTTGGATGCAGCGAAAGCCGAACGTGACCGCTTAGCGCGCACCGCTTTGGAAGCACTGTCCGGATTCGGAGTTGAAGCCGATATGCTTAGAATGACCGCTCGCTTCATTGTCAGTCGGGGACATTAAATCATGACTCATGCGCATCTTGCATTAAAGCGCGTGATCATCGGACGCGCGCGACTCTTCATCAGTCTTGGTATTGGACTTTTAGTAATAGCAGTGCTCCCGGACACGCTGCGTTTGATGACGCGTATGGTGCTCAGATGGGATGCACTCACTTTATCTTACGTTGTTTTGACGGGATATCTGATGATCAACTCGGATGTCTCGCATTGAAAACATCGTGCTTCAATTTATGACGAAGGCGATTGGATCATTTTGATTGTTACGGTTGTAGGCGCAATCGCAAGTTTTTTCGCAATCATCGCCGAACTCGCGGCAAGTAAAGCTGCCGGTCAACCTTTTCTTACAACCTTTGCCTTCACTGCCATCACCGTCGCATTGTCATGGGTTTTTACCCATATGATCTTTGCGCTTCATTACGCCAATCTCTTTTATCGCACGAATGCAAAGGGCGAACATGGCGGATTATTATTCCCCGGAGATCGTGAACCAGATTATCGCGATTTTCTCTATTATTCATTTGTAATCTCATGTGCTGCACAAACGGCCGATGTTGCCACTGTGTCACCGGCAATGCGCCGTGTGACACTGATTCACTGCATTACTGCTTTTGCCTTTAATTCAGCGATCCTTGCGCTGATGATCAACACCACAGCGGGATTGATGAGCTAAAGCATTTTGCGATGAAGTGGGAACCGATTCATAGGAACAAAATGCGTCAGGAAATGAATCATTTTGCGATGAAGTGGGAATCGGTTCATCAGAACAAATGTGTCAAAAAACAAAAACCCGTCACATCGTCGCGCCGATGGTCCAAGGCACAAATTCTGCATCGCCATAACCAAGCTCTTCGGATTTTGAGCGCGTGCCGGAAGACACTTCAAGAACTTTGGCAAAAATCTCTTTGCCCTTCTCTTCAATCGAAACGCCATCAAGAATATCACCGCAATTGATGTCCATATCGTCAATCATCTTGCGATAGATTTCGCTATTGGTGGCAAGCTTGATGGAGGGCGTTGGCTTACAGCCATAGGCCGAACCGCGACCCGTAGTGAAACACAAGATGTTTGCACCGCCCGCGACTTGGCCTGTTGCTGATACAGGATCATAGCCGGGCGTGTCCATGAATACGAAGCCTTTGGTATCAACCTTATCCGCATATTCATAAACACCGGTCATGGTTGTTGTGCCGCCCTTTGCCGCCGCACCCAATGACTTTTCAAGAATCGTGGTCAAACCACCAAGCTTGTTGCCGGGCGATGGATTATTGTTCATCTCCATCTTGTTGCGGCTTGTGTAATCTTCCCACCATTTGATGCGGTCGACGAGTTTCTCGCCCACTGCACGCGTTGCCGCGCGACGTGTCAAAAGATGTTCTGCTCCATAAATCTCAGGCGTCTCTGATAGGATCGCTGTACCGCCATGGCGCACAAGCTCATCAACGGCAGCGCCTAATGCAGGATTGGCCGTGATGCCTGAGTAACCATCTGAACCACCACATTGCAACGCGAGCATCAATTCTGAAGCCGGAACTGTTTCGCGTTTTGCTTTATTCGCAATCGGCAACATGGTTTTGACCGCATCAACACCGGCAGCGACTGTTTTTTTCGTGCCGCCCGTTTCCTGAATCGTCATCGTGCGGAAGGTGTCACTTTCAACAATGTTGTATGCTTCTTTCCAGCGACCGATTTGGAACCCTTCACAACCCAAACCAACCATCAAAACACCCGCAACATTCGGATTGGTTGCGTAGCCCCATTGCGTGCGCTTCAACACATCATAGCCTTCGCCCTTCAAATCGATGGCGCAACCACCGCCTTGTACGAGCGGAATGATGCCATCAATGTTCGGATATTGATCAAGCAATCCGGATCGATTGAGATCTTCAGCAATGAAGCGCGCGACAGAGGCCGAGCAATTCACGGAGGTGAGAATGGCGATGTAATTGCGTGTGCCCACTTGGCCATTGGCACGACGAAACCCTTCAAATGTCGCTTGTAGATTTTTTGGGAGTAGTTCTTCATTCTTTGCATCTTCGGCAAAGCGATAATCACGTTCGAAATCATGCATCACGACATTGTGTTCGTGTACCCAGTCGCCCGGCTTAATCACGCCTTTTGCAAAGCCAATGATCTGGCCGAATTTCATAATTGGTTGACCATCACTTAAAGCTGCAAGCGCCATTTTATGTCCGCGCGGAATGCGCACAGTGGCCGTCGCGCCGTAGATGACAGAACCCGGCTCAATAGGATCAACGGCGACGGCAACATTGTCGGCGGCGTTCAACCGGACAAAACGGGGCGTTGACGCGGTGGGAGCATTCATGAGGGTCTCCGAAAATGATAGAAGGCCGGATTGATCTTGTTTCGTGAAATGGCCGAACGCTATCGTGATCGAATAGAGGAAAAATCGCAAGAAGCGCGTGCCCCCTGATCACGCATAGTGCCTATTCGGAACATCGCCCCTCTCCCCGCTTGCATCGTGACCCAAAGCGCCGCAATGCTTCGCGGCAGAAGACCAAAATTCAGGGGAGTTTCCGCTATGCCCGCGCTTTCTTTATCCGCAGCCTCAACCTTGCCGGAAGACGGGTTTACCGGCGCGTTGGCCGGACGTGTATGGCGCCCCTCGCTTGAAGGCCCGTCCGTCGTCGCGATCAGGCCGAAAGGCGTGATCGATATCTCGGCGCATTACCCGACCATGCGCGATCTGTGCGAAACGCCGGACCCTGCCGCCGCTCTGCGCGCAGCTCATGGCGAAAATCTTGGTCCCCTCGAAGAACTTTTAGCCAACACACCGCCAGACGGACGCGATCCTTCCAAACCCTGGCTGATCGCGCCGAATGATTTGCAAGCCATCAAAGCAGCAGGTGTGACCTTTGCCGTCTCAATGCTCGAACGCGTAATCGAGGAAAAAGCGCGGGGCGATTATAAGGCCGCCGCTAAGCTCCGGACCGAAATCACCGCGCTGATCGGCGATGATCTCTCAAAGCTGCGCGCGGGCTCGCCGGATGCCATGAAACTCAAAGAGGTCCTCGTCGCTCAAGGGGCTTGGAGCCAATATCTTGAAGTTGGCATTGGCCCTGACGCCGAGATCTTCACCAAAGCGCCGCCCATGGCCGCTGTCGGCACGGGCGCCGATGCGGGTGTTCATCCCATTTCGAACTGGTCGAACCCAGAGCCGGAAGTGGTGATCATCGTTGCCTCGACGGGAAAGATTATCGGCGGCATGCTCGGCAATGATGTGAATTTGCGTGATGTCGAGGGTCGCTCCGCGCTGTTGCTCGGTAAAGCGAAAGATAACAACGCCTCGGCCGTCACCGGCCCCTTCATACGTTTTTTCGATCAGAGTTTCTCTCTTGATGATCTCCGTTATGCGGTGGTTACCGTCCGCGTTGACGGGCCAGAAGGCTTCTCGTTGGAAGGCTCATCCTCGCTCACCAAAATCAGCCGTGACTTAGCCGATCTCGCCGGTCAGATGATCAATAACCATCATCAATATCCGGACGGGGCGGTGCTATACACGGGAACGATGTATGCGCCCATCAAAGACCGCGATGCGCCGGGTAAAGGCTTTACCCATAAAACCGGCGATATCGTTACTGTGTCTTCGCCCAAACTCGGCGCGATCATCAATCGCATGCGTTCGACCGCCGATTGCGCGCCCTGGACCTTCGGCACATCTCACCTCATGCGCAATCTCGCGAAGCGCGGCTTGATCTAGCTGTTCAGCAATCAAAAATCTGCTATCGGACTTTCTAAATTTATCATCGCGTAAGGACTTCATCATGACCGAGCATTTTAAAAATCTCATCGCGGGCGAATGGGTTGACAGCGCAAGCGTTACAAAAAACATCAATCCGTCAGACACAAATGATGTTGTCGGCGAATTTGCACGCGCGTCCAAAGCGCAGGCCGAAGAGGCGATTGCGGCCGCGAAAGCCGCTTTCCCCGCGTGGTCGCGCACAACGCCGCAAGAGCGTTACGAGATATTGAAAAAAGCATCAGATGAAATTTTGGCACGCAAGGATGAGCTTGGAAAATTGATCTCGCGTGAAGAAGGCAAAACTCTTCCCGAAGGGATTGGTGAAGCTACCCGCGCCGGACAAATCTTTGCATTTTTTGCTGGTGAAGCGCTGCGCTTGACCGGCGAGACCGTGCCGAGCGTTCGCCCCGGCGTTGGCGTTGATGTAACACGCGAAGCAGTTGGCGTTGTGGGTATGATCACGCCGTGGAATTTCCCGATTGCGATTCCGGCGTGGAAAATCGCGCCCGCGTTCACTCATGGCAACACAATCGTGTTCAAGCCTGCTGATCTCGTTCCGGGTTCGGCTTGGGCGCTGGTTGATATTCTGCATCGCGCCGGATTGCCGAAAGGCGTTTTGAATCTTGTGATGGGTCGCGGCTCTGACGTGGGGCAAATCATTCTTGATCATAAGGATGTGAATGCGATTACATTCACGGGCTCAGTCAACACGGGGCGCAAGGTTGCAGCCGCGGCTGTTGCGTCAACGCCGATGAAGAAGGTGCAACTTGAGATGGGCGGCAAGAACCCGCTCGTTGTTCTTGATGACGCGGATTTGAAGACAGCGGTTGAATGCGCGGTCAATGGCGCGTTTTTCTCAACCGGCCAACGCTGTACGGCGTCGTCACGTTTGATCGTGACCGAAGGTATTCATGACGCATTCGTCAAAGCGCTCACTGAACGCATGCAAGGCCTCGTAGTCGATAACGCGTTGAAAGCGGGTACGCATATCGGGCCGGTTGTTGATCAAAGCCAACTTGATCAGGATCTTTCTTATGTCGATATCGGTAAGAGCGAAGGCGCGACATTGCATTGGGGTGGTGAATTGTTGAACCGGAAAACACCCGGTTTTTACATGCAGCCGGCGCTCTTCACGAATGTTGCCAATACAATGCGTGTGGCACGTGAAGAAATCTTCGGCCCCGTAGGTGTTGTCATTCGCGCGAAAAACTATGACGACGCTTTGGTAATTTCCAATGATACGGAATTTGGTCTCTCGGCCGGCATCTGCACATCAAGCCTCAAATACGCCACGCATTTCAAGCGCAATTCGGAAGCCGGAATGGTGATGGTAAACTTACCAACCGCAGGCGTTGATTATCATGTGCCCTTCGGCGGTCGCAAAGGGTCAAGCTATGGCCCGCGCGAGCAAGGCGCTTATGCGAAAGAATTCTACACAACCGTCAAAACGGCTTACACATTCGCTGATTGATCGGTTGTGACGAAACTTCTTGTTATTGGTGAAACACTCGTTGACCTCGTGCCCGGACCAAAGGGGCGCGAGGCTGTTTTGGATGGTTCGCCCTATAATGTCGCAATCGGTTTGGGGCGTCTCGGCGCCAAAGTAAGCATCGCAACATCACTTTCACATGATTCTGATGGTCAACGCTTCAAGGCCGCACTTGAAGCCGACGGCGTAGATTTGTCCTGCGTGGCCATCGTCAATAAACCAAGCCCCACAGCGCTTGTTGAAGAAGGTACAAAAGAAAGCGGGCCGCGTTATGTTTTTACACTGAGTGGTACGGCCTTTGATGAATCCGCACCACTTCCACTCCCTTGGTCTGATGATCTTGTGCATATTCATGCGGGTTCGATCGCGGCCATTCTCGGCCCCATGGCGCATAGCGTTCTCGATGCGTTTGCAGCCGCGCGTGGCAAACGCACAACGAGTTATGATCCCAATATCCGCCCGATGATCACGCCTGATCGCGATAAAACGCGCGTCGATGTCGAAGCGCGCGTTGCGCTTGCTGATATCGTGAAGGCGAGCGAAGAAGATCTTGAATGGCTTTATCCAGATCATGCACCGCATGAGTCGATTCTGAATTGGCTATCGCTTGGTCCAAAGCTCGTGATCTTAACGCGCGGGGGCAAAGGTGCCGAAGCCTTCACTGCAAAAGATCATCTGGTGGTTCCGGCACCTGCGATTACGGTCGCTGATACGGTTGGTGCGGGTGACAGCCTCATGTCCGCTTTGCTTTTTGCGATGGAACGTGATGGCGCGCTTGGTGAAACCCCTGTCGCATGGACTCAAAGCGCGATTGGGAAATGGTTGTCGTTTACTGTGCGTGCGGCTGCATTTACATGCAAGAAAAAGGGTTCCAATCCGCCACGGCTTAAAGATTTAGAGCGGTAGGTAAGTCACGTTGCTTCTCATTATCCTCCCCCTGCAGGGGGAGGTGGTTGCGAAGCAACCGGAGGGTGAATGAGCGCAAGGCCCCACCCGTCGAATGGAAACCCATTCGACACCCTCCCCTGCAGGGGAGGGAGAGAAAGATGTCATGTCTTTAGAAATTCAAATCACATTGGCTTCATGCAAAGGCTTGTTCTCAACAACACGCGCGTGGCCAAGCGCAGAGAGATCAAGCGTCTGATACGCACCGTGAATGAGCAGCTCGGCAAGGCCGCGACCAATAGCGGGGCTTTGCTGAAGACCATGGCCTGAAAATCCATTGGCAAGATAGAAATTATCATAGCCGACCGCACGACCAATGATGGCGTTATGATCAAGCGTGCAAATATCATAATGGCCGGCCCAAGCGCGACCCGGTTTGATTCTTTCAAAGGCAGGAATGCGCGTGGCCAATGCGGGCCAATAAATCTCCTCAAAAAGCGACCAATTAACTTCAAATTCTTGTGAGTCAGGATCCTCTTCGCCGGGTGATCCGCCGCAAATAAATTGCTGACCCTCAGCGCTTCGTTTGCCTTCAGGGCGGCACCATGTGCCTGTCGGATCAATCAGCAAAGGCGCATGCGTCACATCGCCTTTGCAATGAAATGAAAACACACAACGCTTCTTCGAATGAACGGGAATATCAAGACCGGCAAGTGCTGCAAAAGTACGACCACCCGAAGCACCGGCCGCATTCACCACCGCACCGCAAGCGATGCGTGATCCATCTTTCGTGATGACCGCCTCAATGCGGCCTCCGCTGCGTTCGACTTGAACGACTTCACCGTCAATATAAGTGACACCGATATGGCGCGCTTTTTTACGGAAGGCCTGCATCAGGCCCCAGCCGTCAAACCAGCCTTCGCCGGTTCGGCCCCACGAAGCAGCAACAACATCATCCGCATATAGCCATGGGAATTTTTGTTTCAGTGCGCTTTGATCATAAAGAACAATATCGGCACCGAGCGCCGTTTGTAATTTATGCGTGTTTGTTAGAACAGGTGCGCCTGGTATTGTTTCAAGATAAAGATAACCGCCTTCATGCAGATCAATGACGGCGGTCTCATTTTCAATCGATAAATACGCGCCAATATTGCGCAAAAACGAAATGCCATAGAGTGAAATTTTGATATTCACTTCGGTTGAAAATTGCTGCCTGATCGATGCGGCAGAAAGCGCAGACGCGCATTTCGTGTAGGTCGGATCCTTTTCAATAACGACAACCCGACCCTTGAAGTGCGGATCATTTGCAAGATGGTACGCAACCGATGATCCCATCACCGCGCCGCCAACAATTACAATATCGGCCGAGCTTGGTGCATTCATATCAACCATAGATCTCGACCTTTTACTCGATCACAATCTTCGGGCCTAGACGCACCACGTCACCTTCAAGACGCGTCTTCACGGACGCTGCTATATCTAGAAAGAGTTTCGCATGCGGACCATCAGGTGTTTTGGCAACAATCGGTGTGCCTGCATCAGAGAGCGCGCGAATATCCATATGCAACGGCACTTCACCCAAGAAGGGTACACCCAAACGCTCGGCTTCGTGGCGTGCGCCACCGTGACCAAAAATATCCAAACGCGTACCGCATTCAGGACACAGAAAAAAACTCATATTCTCGATGAGTCCCAGAATAGGTACTTCAACACGTTTGAACATGGTAATGCCGCGCCGCGCGTCAATCAAGGCCAAATCTTGCGGTGTTGAAACAACTACTGCTCCAGATAAAGAAACCGATTGCGCCATCGTGAGTTGGGCATCCCCCGTGCCGGGCGGCATATCAACAATCAACAAATCAAGCGTGCCCCAATTCACCTCACGCATCATTTGTTGAAGAGCAGACATCACCATCGGCCCGCGCCAGATCATCGGCGTTTCTTCTTCAACGAGAAAACCAATCGACATCACTTTGAGGCCGAAAGCCGCAAGCGGTTGCATGATTTTATTTTCGTCAATTTCAGGCTTGCGATTGATACCGAAAAGTTTCGGCAATGACGGGCCATAAATATCCGCGTCAAGAATGCCAACCTTCATCCCTTGCGCCGCAAGCGCCAAAGCGAGATTGGCCGAAACGGTTGATTTACCCACCCCGCCTTTGCCGGACGCGACCGCGACAATGTGTTTGACGCCCGGAATCATCGCACGCGCATTCGCTCCTTGCGCGCGCGGACCCGGCGCAACAGCACCGGCTTGCGGCGGACGCTCGGCCGTAAACGTCACAAGCGCTTTGTCGATGCCTTTAACAGAGAGAACCGCGCGCTCCACTTCGGTACGCAACGACTCGAGCGCTTTCACCTGATCGGGATCAGCAATCAAAGAGAGATAGGCCTTGTCGCCTTGAATCGAAACACCACCGAAAAGACCCGAACGCAAGAAAGGTGTTTTTCCATCCGGTCCTTTCAAGACCGACAACGCATTGCGGATGTCCTGTTCACTCGCCACGATTTTATCTCCATCGAAACTCTGTTTGCTTTATGAGCGCGCTGCCAAGCAGGGTCAATCGCGAGCCGCGCAAATGAGATGACTTGCCCGCGCCGCGCTGTCGGTCCATATGCTCGCTTAACTCGTAAGCGGTCGAACCAATCGGAGTGAGCGACATGGCAAAAGTAGCATTTCTGGGTTTGGGCGTGATGGGCTTTCCCATGGCGCGACATCTCGCCGCCAAGGGCCATGACGTCACAGTCTATAACCGCACGACATCGAAGTCTAAAGCCTGGGTGAAAGCCCATGGCGGGCGACTAGCCAAAACGCCGCGTGAAGCCGCGAGCGGTCAAGAAATTGTCTTCGCTTGTGTCGGCAATGATGATGATCTGCGTCAGGTGACAACAGCTCCTGATGGTGCCTTTCAATCCATGACGAAAGGCAGCGTTTTTGTTGATCACACCACAGCATCTGCCGAAGTCGCGCGCGAACTTTATGCTGCGGCCAAAGAAAAGGGACTCGCTTTCATCGATGCGCCGGTTTCAGGAGGCCAAGCGGGTGCGGAAAATGGTGTACTGACGGTGATGTGTGGCGGTGAAGCTGAAACTTACGCGCGCGTTGAACCGGTGATCATGTCTTTCGCACGCATGTGCAAATTGCTGGGCCCTTCGGGCGCGGGGCAACTCACAAAAATGGTCAACCAGATTTGTATCGCGGGTCTCGTGCAAGGTTTGGCCGAAGGCGTGAACTTCGCAAAGAAAGCCGGTCTTGACGTGGAAGCGGTGATTGAAACCATTTCGAAAGGCGCGGCGCAAAGCTGGCAAATGGAAAATCGCTACAAGACGATGAATCAGTCAAAATTCGATTTTGGTTTTGCGGTTGATTGGATGCGCAAAGATCTTGGTATTTGCATCGCAGAAAGCCGCCGCAATGGCGCGCAGCTTCCTGTTACAGCCCTTGTCGATCAATTCTATGGCGAAGTGCAAGGCATGGGCGGCGGCCGTTGGGATACGTCGAGCCTGCTTGCACGATTGGAGCGGAAGTGATCGCGTATCCGTCATTGCAAGCGAACGCGAAGCAATCCAGGTGGAGTTAAAAGAAAAGGCGCAGCGAAGCCGCTGCGCCTTAATTTAAGCCGTTAACTGGATTGCTTCTCTCGTGCTCGCAATGACGGTTGAGGTTCACAAGTAATAGTGGCCGTCTACTCACAACTCATGCGCGGCTTCTTCCAACAACCCCCACATGAAGGGCAGGAATGAACGCCAGATTTCGACGTGGAACGTATCTGCGCTCTTGCGCCAAAGCACAATTTCCGCTTTTGAAAAAATCGTGCGCGTCGCCATGCCAACGGGAAAAGCACTGATATGCAAATCAAGCGGATTGCCGGTTGCGAGGAATGTTGCCGCTTCCGCGCCTGATACATCAAAGCCCGTATTGCGATGGCTGATGTCAACAAGCGAATGGAAATGAGTGCCAAGCGCTTTCTCGATTTCATCAGCAAGCAATTGCGCGGCGCCATCTTCTGCAATCAGCAACCATTCATCGGGCCCGAGCGAAATCGCGGTGCGCGTGCCATTGGTTTCAGCTTTCAACAAAGCTAAAGGCAAGGTCACGCCAAAGGCTTTTGAGGCGCGCTGAGCCGCTTCGTGATCACCCCGAAAGGAAAAACGTGTTGCTAAAGCTGATGGCGTTGCCGAGACTTTTCCAGAAACGCCAATCGCATGAAGTCCTTCAAATGCCGAGCGGCGGGTCACTTTGAGCTCAACCATTGAGACGCGCTCCTTCTTTATCATAGAAGACGGGATCGGTGACCTTCACCGCAATATCACCACCGGGCATCGGCACATAAAGCGTCTCGCCAATGCGTGAACGACCAGCAGCGACGACAGCCAAAGCAAATGTTCTTCCGAGTACCGCGCTTTCATAAGACGAGGTGACATGGCCGAGCGCCGGTGTGCCTGTTGGCACATTGGCTTTACCGACAATCTGCACGCCTTCTTCAAGCAATGTTTTCGGATCAAGGGGAAGAAGACCCACAAGTTGCTTGCGATCACTCTTCACAAGATCAGGCCTTGTGAGCGAACGCTTGCCAACAAAATCAGGTTTTATTTTTCCGATGGTCCATGCAAGGCCCACATCATCCGGCGTCATCGTGCCATCGGTTTCCTGACCGACAATGATGAAGCCTTTTTCTGCGCGCAACACATGCATGGTTTCGGTGCCATAAGCGCAGGCATTATGTTTCTGCGCTTCCGCCCAAATCGCTTCCCACACTGCCTGACCATAATCAGCGGGCACATTCACTTCGAAACCAAGTTCACCCGTGAAGCTCATACGGAAAAGCCGTGTCGGCACACCACAGATTTTACCGAGCTTCACGCTCATATGAGGCATCGACTCATTCGAAAGATCAATGCCTTTGACAAGCGGCTTGATGATGTCGCGTGCTTTCGGACCCTGCACCGCAACCACCGCCCATTGTTCGGTCGTTGACGTAAGATGAACTTTCAAATGCGGAAATTCGGTTTGGAGATAATCCTCCATGTGATTCATCACACGCGGCGCGCCCCCTGTTGTGGTCGTCACATGGAAACGATCTTCCGCGATGCGGCCAACAACACCGTCATCCATCACGAAGCCTGCTTCATTGAGCATCACGCCATAGCGAAGACGACCCACTTCGAGTTTCGACCACGGATTGGTATAGAGAAGATTCATGAATTCGGCAGCATCGAGGCCAACAACTTCGATCTTACCAAGTGTTGACGCGTCGAAAATACCCGCTGTCTCGCGCACGGTTTTGCACTCACGCAACACCGATTTGTGCATGTCTTCACCCGCTTTCGGGAAATACCATGCGCGCTTCCACAGACCGACATCTTCAAACGCCGCGCCATATTTTTCGGCCCAAGCATGCGTTGGTGTTCTCCGCACGGGATCAAACAAATCACCACGCGAATGATTAGCCATCGCACCAAAGCTGATTGGTGTGTAAGGCTGACGGAACGTAGTGAGTCCCAACTCCGGAATCGATTTATCGAGCGCTTGAGAGGCAATCGCCAAAGCATTCATATTCGAAAGCTTACCTTGATCAGTCGCCATACCCGTTGTAGTGTAGCGCTTCACATGTTCGATCGAACGCATGCCTTCGCGTGTTGCGAGCTTGATATCCTTTGCGGTGACGTCGTTCTGGAAATCAACAAAGGCTTTGACGCGGCCCGCATCATGCGGATGGGGAACCGCACCCAAGAAGCCACCTTTCGCCTCATGCACACCAGAAACAGTAACGCTATGCAACGACGCTTTAAAGCCTACTTTGGTCGCGGCATCGCTGCCAGCCGAAAAACCGTCAGCGAAAGCATCCGACAAAGTTTCAGAGCCTTTGCATGCTCCCGCTGAACGCTCGGCTTGCACCGATATGTCCGGAATAAACACATTGCGTTCTGCATCGAATTTCAATTTGCCGCGCGATTGTGAGAAGAGATGCACGGACGGCGTCCAGCCCCCACACATCAAAATCAAATCGCACGGAATATCTTCTTCACCATCGGTATTGATTTTTGAAACGCGCGCGCTTTTCACACGCAAAGATCCGGTTGATCCGGTAATCGCTGTCGCAACATCTACGCGAATGCCTGCGGCACGCGCTGCATTTGGCAAAGCGCCATTCGCTTCATGACGAAGATCGACGATGCGCTCAATGCTGACGCCTGCCGCTTTCAAATCAAGTGTAGCTTGATAGGCGCTGTCATGCGCCGTCGCAACAACCGCACGACCGCCAGGGCGAACACCGTAGCGATTGGCAAAAATGCGCGCGGCGTCTGCGAGCATAATTCCCGGACGATCATTGTCAGGAAACACAAGCGGACATTCATGCGCACCGGTAGCGATCACGACTTCTTTCGCACGCACTTGCCACAGACGATCGCGCGGGAGTTTCTTATCAGGACTTGCGAGATGATCCGTTACGCGCTCGACAAGACCAACAAAGTTCTGCGCAAAATAACCAAAGGCCTGTGTGCGCGGCAGAAGCGTCACCATTCCCGATTTTGCACTCAACGTTTGAACCGCATGCGCAACCCACTCGGATGCTGACTTGCCGTCAATCGTCGCGTGAAGATCAGACAATAGCGACCCACCAAGTTCCGCTTGCTCGTCACACAAAATCACACGTGCACCTGACTCAGCGGCAGCAAGTGCTGCAGAAAGTCCCGCAGCGCCTGCACCAATCACAAGCACATCGCAATGCGCATAGCGCGTTGAATAATGATCGGGATCAGGAGACGTCGGTGCTGTGCCAAGACCGGCTGCGCGACGAATGATCGGTTCATAGAGCTTCTTCCACGCAATGTTCGGCCACATGAATGTCTTATAGTAGAAGCCGGCTACAAAAAGCGGCGACAAGACATTATTGATCGAGCCGATATCGAATGACAAAGACGGCCACGCGTTCTGGCTCTTCGCCACAAGCCCGTCATAGAGCTCAACTTGCGTTGCGCGCAAATTCGGCGTGTGACGTGCACCAACACCGACACTCACAAGCGCGTTAGGCTCGTCCGAACCCGCTGTCACAACGCCGCGCGGGCGATGATATTTGAAGGAGCGGCCCATAAGATGCACGCCATTGGCGAGCAAAGCGGAGGCAAGCGTATCACCATGAAAGCCTTTATAGCTTTTACCATCAAAGGTAAAAGTCAGCGGCTTCGAACGATTGATACGACCCGATTGAGTTGTGCGAAGATGAAGGCTCATCAGTTGGCCCCCTTCTCGAATTGTTTGAGATCAACGCGCGGTTCACCCGCTTTATAAGTTTTCAAAATCTTATCACTCACGGTGTCACGCACACAATTGAAGAAACGCGCGCAACCGGAAATATGGCGCCAGCGTTCAATATGGATGCCTTTCGGATTGGACCGGAAATAAAGATATTCCGCCCATTCTTCATCTGTTGTTTTCATTGGATCGGCAGGACGTGCGACATGCGCTTCGCCTGCATAGCGAAATTCAAGTTCAGGACGTTCGCCGCAATAAGGGCAAGGGATCAACAACATCTCGACTACTCCCTTAATGCGCGACAGCAGCTGCGGCTGCTTCATCAATCAAACGACCGGTCTTGAAGCGTTCAATCGTGAAACCGGCATTGATCGGATGCGGTTCATCGCGTGCAATCGTATGCGCGAAGACATGCGCGGAACCCGGTGTTGCTTTGAAACCGCCTGTACCCCAACCGCAATTCACGTAAAGCCCCTTCACCGGAGTCTTTGCGAGAATGGGTGAGCGATCCGGTGTCACATCAACAATACCGCCCCAATTTCTGAGCATGCGCATGCGGCGCGCAACAGGGAAGAGTTCGCAAATCGCGTCAAGCGTATGCGTCGTGATATGCAGACCGCCTGTTTGGCTATAGGATGTATAAGCATCGGTGCCCGCGCCAATCACGAGTTCGCCCTTGTCTGATTGCGACATATAGGCGTGGATTGTATTAGACATCACAACGCAAGGCATGATCGGCTTAATGGGTTCGGACACAAGCGCTTGCAGCGGATAGGATTCAAGCGGCATACGCACATGGGCCATTTGCATGATCACGCTTGTATGACCGGCTGCAACAACACCAATCTTTTTTGTGCCTATAAAGCCTTTGGTGGTTTCGACACCCGTTACTGCGCCATTGGCATCACGGCGAATGCCCTTCACTTCGCAATTCTGAATGATGTCGACACCCATCGCGCTTGCGGCACGGGCATAACCCCACGCCACCGCATCATGACGCGCGGTGCCACCACGGCGTTGAAGTGCCGCACCCAAAATCGGATAGCGCATATTTTTTTCAATGTTGAGAATGGGGCAGAACTCTTTTGCTTGCTCTGTGGTCAACCATTCATTGTCGATGCCTTGCAAACGGTTGGCATGAACATGGCGTTTGAACACCTGAATGTCATGCACCGTATGCGCGAGCATCATCACGCCGCGCGGCGAATACATGACATTGTAATTAAGTTCTTCGGAGAGCGTTTCCCAAAGCTTTACGGAATGCTCATAAAGGCCTTGGCTTTCTTCCCAGAGATAATTCGAACGGATGATCGTTGTGTTACGACCCGTATTTCCGCCACCGAGCCAGCCTTTTTCGAGCACGGCAATGTTGCGCATCCCATGTTCTTTAGCGAGGTAATAGGCCGTGCCGAGGCCGTGGCCGCCGGCGCCGACGATGATCGCGTCATAGGAGGCTTTCGTTTCCGGAAAACGCCATTGCTCCGGCCAATTGCGGTGGGCGCTCAGCGCCTGTTTAGCGAGATTGAGAAATGAGAAGCGCAAGTCTGGCTCTCCCTGACCGCGGAACCCGTCTCGCGGGTCCACCTATTAAATCTGAACCGGATTATCCGAAAACTACGATGATACTGCCAATGAATTCGAACAATAGGACGATTAGCCCGCACTATCGCTTCACAGCATTGATGATCCGTCATCGATCTGTCGATTGACGTCATCACGGGACAAAAGGGCGTCATAAAGCCCCGTCTTTGCGGCAAATTGCCAAGGCACTATGAAGCGCTTCGTCGCCGATCGGATTTTTCACGCCGGATAATGCGCGGCCAAGACAAGAGCAGGCGCGGTCGCAGGCCTCGATATCGCGACCACTTGACGCACAGCTTTAGGCGCAATTCTGGAAAAAGGCTGGTTCGATCACAGATGTTTTCTCGAGAGGCCCTGCAAGAGTCACGAAGACCCAAAGAAACCCAATCAGAACCGGTTGGTGAAGAAGATAGATCGGCAAAGCATAACGGCCGATCAGCGTGAGAGGTATGAAAGACGGGCGCGCCAGTAGAGTCACCAATGCCTCGCGGGCGAGGATCAGGCGTGCTATCACAATGCCGATAAGGACAACGCCGAACCATGGCAGGAGTGGCACATAATCATTGGTGCGCGGCAAGACTTGATTGAGCCCGAGCCAATACATATCCGGTCGATCGAAGAAGGGAGTTTCAATGAGTGCCGGCACGCTGAGTGCAAGCAACGCTGATACAAAAACAATAATCAAAGGCGCACGCAAAAGCAGCAAAGCCAAAAGACTCGATAAGGCTATGCAATGAAGTACACCAAAGAAAATCCATTCTTCAGGCGTCGCGAAAAAAGTGCCAAGAGACACGAACGCAGCGGCACCCGCAATTTTAAAAAAACGTTTGAGAAACGCACGAGCATTTAACTCTTTGCGATGCGCGAGGGTGAGCGAAACACCCACGAGAAAAAGAAATATGCCCGCAATCAAATGCGACAACACACGACCTTCGGGCGTGAATGAAATGTCGTAATCAATCATTTGAAAAAAGCCGAGATCCCATATGAAATGGAATCCGATCATGGCAATCACGGCAATGCCACGCAGCGTGTCAACGATTGGCCAGCGCGTTAATGATGAAGACGATGTCACTACGGACATCGTAAAAATTTTTGATTAATGACGAACAACACTACGTAAGGTTTCAATCTGCGCGAGACGCTCGGAAGCCAACCGGCGGCTATCCTCTGTCTGCGCCGATGCAAGCTCATCACTTGCAAGTTTTACTTCATGAGCGAAACGTTCGTCATTCATCTCAGTCAAAGGCACCGCCTGTTCAGCAAGAACAATCAAGCCATTTGTTGAAACATCAGCAAAACCGCCGCGCACAAACAAGACTTGCTTTTCACCCTTGGTATCTTTGCAGGAGAGAACGCCAGGACGAAGTGCTGAGATGACAGGGGCGTGATCTTTGAGAACGGCGAAATCGCCTTCTATTCCTGGAATCACAACTTCTTCGACATCACCTGAAAACAAAAGTTTCTCGGGAGAGACGAGTTCGAATGCAAATCCGGCCATGACAATCTCCGTTTAGTCAGGTGCGTCGATTATGCCGCTTCCTTAGCGAGACGTTCAGCCTTCTCGATCGCTTCTTCGATCGAGCCGACCATGTAAAACGCCGCTTCCGGAAGATGGTCATATTGACCTTCAACAAGACCCTTAAAGCTCTTGATGGTGTCAGCGAGTGCCACAAGCTTGCCCGGTGAGCCGGTGAAGACTTCGGCAACTTGGAAAGGTTGCGACAAGAAACGCTCGATCTTTCGTGCACGTGCCACGGTTAATTTATCGTCTTCCGACAATTCATCCATACCGAGAATGGCGATGATGTCTTGCAGTGACTTGTAACGCTGAAGCGTAGATTGCACCGCACGAGCCACCGCATAATGTTCTTCGCCGACAATCAAAGGCGACAACATGCGCGAAGTTGAGTCAAGCGGATCCACCGCAGGATAAATTCCCTTTTCAGCGATGGACCGCGACAACACGGTCGTTGCGTCCAAATGCGCGAAGGACGTTGCCGGTGCTGGATCGGTCAAGTCGTCTGCCGGTACGTAAATCGCCTGTACCGATGTAATCGAACCAATGTTTGTTGTTGTGATGCGTTCTTGCAACGCGCCCATATCGGTCGCGAGTGTCGGCTGATAACCCACGGCGGAAGGAATACGACCCAAAAGCGCCGACACTTCCGAACCCGCTTGCGTGAAGCGGAAGATGTTATCGACGAAGAAGAGCACGTCTTGGCCTTGATCGCGGAAATGTTCTGCAACGGTGAGACCCGTCAAAGCGACGCGTGCACGTGCACCTGGCGGTTCGTTCATCTGGCCATACACCAGTGCGCATTTCGAACCGGTGGTTGAACCACCATGTTCCTTCGGATCAACATTCACGCGTGACTCAATCATTTCGTGATAAAGGTCATTTCCTTCACGTGTACGCTCGCCAACGCCTGCAAACACAGAGTAACCGCCGTGAGCCTTCGCTACGTTGTTAATGAGTTCCATTATCAACACAGTCTTGCCGACCCCTGCGCCGCCGAAGAGGCCAATCTTACCACCCTTCGCGTAGGGTGCGAGCAAATCGACAACCTTAATGCCGGTTACCAGAATCTCACCTTCGGTTGATTGTTCAGCATAGGACGGAGCGGCTTGGTGAATCGCGCGATGCGCTTCAGCCGGAACGGGACCGGCTTCATCAACCGGCTCGCCAATCACATTAATAATGCGACCTAGTGTGCCAACGCCCACCGGCACGGCGATCGGCGCACCGGTGTCAATCACTTCTTGACCGCGCACCAGACCCTCTGTCGTGTCCATAGAAATAGTGCGCACAGAATTTTCACCCAGATGCTGAGCCACTTCGAGCACGAGGCGGTTACCACGATTAGATGTTTCTAGCGCATTCAGGATTTCAGGAAGATAAGCGTCAAATTGCACGTCGACAACGGCGCCAATCACCTGCGTAATGCGGCCCTTATGTTGAGTTGCCATGATTCTCTATCCCTTCATGCGATCGGTCAAAGCGCTTCCGCGCCCGAAATAATTTCAATGAGTTCTTTGGTGATGTTAGCCTGTCGTAAACGATTATATCTGATTGTCTGCTTTCTGATCATATCGCCGGCATTACGAGTGGCATTATCCATCGCGCTCATGCGGGCGCCCTGTTCAGACGCAGCGTTTTCTATAAGCGCGGAGAACACCTGCATTGAGATGTTACGTGGTAAAAGCAAAGAAAGTATCTCTGCCTCATCGGGTTCATAATCATAAACAGCCTGTGAGATAGGCCCCTTTACATCTCTCGACGACATCACAGCCGGAATAATTTGTTGCGCAGTTGGTATTTGTTGGATCACAGAACGGAACCGCGCAAAAAATAAAGTCGCAATATCAAATTCGCCGTTTTCAAAACGCGCTATAATATTCCGACCAATCTGATCTGCATTTTCGAAGCCGATATGACGCACGGAACGAAGATCAACGAATTCGATAATCTCTTTCGCAAATTGACGCTTCAAAAGGTCATTACCTTTTTTGCCGACACAAATAATTTTGACAGTTTTCCCAGCCGCTATCAGTGCAAGAGCCTTTTCACGCGCAAGACGCGCGATTGAGGAATTAAAACCCCCGCAAAGTCCACGCTCGGCCGTGCACACGACTAACAAATGCATTTTGTCTGTGCCGGTTCCTGCAAGCAAGCGCGGTGCCGAGGGATTTGAGATTTCGCTCTCTGCAAGATTAACGAGTACAGAATTCAACCGCGCCGCATAAGGACGCGCGGCTTCTGCGGCGGCTTGCGCGCGGCGCAGTTTTGCAGCAGCCACCATCTGCATGGCCTTTGTGATTTTCTGAGTCGCCTTGACAGTTGAGATCCGGGTCCTCAGGTCCTTCAGTGAAGGCATAGCGCGTCCCTTTTAAAACTCAGTCACGAGAAGGATTTCGCGAACGAATCAACCGCACCCTTGAGTGCCGTGGCGGAGTCATCCGAAAGATCTTTCGATGTTCGGATCGTGGAGAGAAGATCCGCATGCTGCGACTTAAGCCAATTGAGAAGACCGTCTTGGAACGCCTTCACGCGATTTACCGGCAGCTTGTCGAGATAACCGTTAACACCGGCATAAAGCACACAGACTTGCTCTTCCATTTGCATCGGCGAGAATTGCGCCTGCTTCAAAAGCTCCGTCAAGCGCGCGCCGCGATTGAGCAACCGTTGCGTCGTTGCATCTAAGTCCCCGCCAAACTGAGCAAAGGCGGCCATTTCGCGATATTGTGCGAGCTCGCCCTTGATCTTGCCAGCGACCTTTTTCATCGCCTTTGTTTGTGCTGATGAACCGACGCGCGACACCGAGAGACCGACGTTCAAAGCAGGACGAATGCCCTGATAGAACAAATCGGTTTCCAAAAAGATTTGACCATCAGTAATAGAAATCACATTAGTCGGTATGTAAGCTGACACGTCGTTCGCTTGCGTTTCAATAACCGGCAATGCCGTCAATGAACCCGAGCCTGAGCTTTTTCCGAGCTTCGCAGCGCGCTCGAGCAAACGCGAGTGAAGATAAAAAACGTCGCCCGGATAGGCTTCACGACCTGGCGGACGACGAAGCAAAAGCGACATCTGACGATAGGCCACAGCTTGCTTCGACAAATCGTCATACACGATTACGGCATGCATGCCGTTGTCGCGAAAATATTCACCCATCGTGCAGCCGGTGAACGGTGCCAAGAACTGCATCGGCGCGGCATCGGATGCGGTCGCGGCTACAACAACCGAATAATCAAGAGCGCCGTGCTCTTCAAGAACCTTCACGAATTGCGCGACGGTTGAGCGCTTTTGACCAACGGCGACGTAGACGCAATATAGCTTTTGACTTTCGTCAGTGCTTTGATTGATCGCCTTCTGATTGAGAATTGTGTCGAGCGCAACGGCAGTTTTCCCCGTCTGACGGTCACCGATAATCAATTCACGTTGGCCACGGCCAATCGGGATCAATGCATCAACAGCTTTGAGACCTGTAGCCATCGGCTCATGTACGGACTGGCGCGGAATGATGCCAGGCGCTTTCACGTCAACCTGCATGCGATTTTCAGCCTTGATCGGGCCTTTGCCGTCGATCGGATTGCCAAGCGCGTCGACGACGCGACCCAAAAGGCCCTTCCCAACCGGTGCGTCGACGATGGCGCCCGTGCGCTTTACCGTTTGGCCTTCTTTAATGTCACGGTCGGAACCGAAAATCACGACGCCAACGTTGTCGGACTCGAGGTTCAAGGCCATGCCGCGAATGCCGTTTTCGAATTCGACCATTTCACCGGCCTGAACATTGTCGAGGCCGTACACACGGGCGATACCGTCACCGACGGACAGCACTTGGCCGACTTCCGTGACAAGGGCCTCGGAGCCGAAATTCTTGATTTGATCTTTGAGAATGGCAGAAATTTCTGCGGCGCGGATTTCCATTAGCCGACCTCTTTCATCACGGTGCGAATGCCATTGAGTTTAGTGCGCAGGGACGAATCGACCATTTTCGATCCGATCTGCACGACGAGTCCGCCGATGATTTCCGGATCGACTTTAAGGTCAATCTCGGCCGCATCACCGGCCACATCCCGAAGCGCCGCTTTGATGGTCTCGAGAGCCTTTGAGGAAGGCGTCTCCGCCAGCGTGACGGTCGCGCGCGTCACGCCGCGATCTTTGTCAACCAAAGCACGGAACGCCTTCACCATCTGGCGGACGGCAAAGAGGCGACGCTTTGAAGCGACAAGAAGAAGGAATTTCTGGGCCAATCCCGCAATGCCCACTTTCGCAAGGATCGGTTCAAGAGCGCGCAATTGTTCATCTGCGCTGAAAACCGGGCTCATCACAAAGCGGGTCATATCCGCATTTGAAGTCACCAGACCGTCGAATAGATTTAAATCGGCAAGAACCGCCGAAACGACATTGGTTTCTTCCGCGAGCTCAAACAAAGCCGTCGCGTAACGTGCTGCAAAACCTGAGGAATTTAAATTTTCAGCGGCCACCGACGTTGATCTCTCAGTTCTGGGGTTGTTTGAACCTCCCCGCCTGCTCCGCCGAGCCGAAATAGCTGCCGAACACAACAAGAAAAGCCAAAAAAATTTATAGTGAAGAGAACGCAACTAGATACAAATAACCAGATAGCATAGACCCTTCGCAAGTGCAATGCGGTGAAGGTGCATTTGAGCCCCTTGACTTTGGGCCCATGAGCCAAAAATGACCCGCGGGCTGTCAGTAAAAGCTTTGTGGGTCGATATCGACCTCAACGCGGACATTTCCGGTGGGTTTTGGCGCCCGGGCGAGCCATTCCTTAAGATAAATCTGAAACGGCACCGAACGCTCGGTTTTGACCAGAATTCGGAAGCGATGGCGGCCTCTGATCACCGCAATCGGCGCTTCCGCTGGGCCCAAAACGGTCACTCCAGCGGGGGGGTCGGCCACTCTCTTCAAAGCGCGGGCGTGGGATTCGGCGGGAAGCCGCTCATTGGCCGAGATGATAAGAGATGCGAGACGGCCGAAAGGCGGCAGACCCGCCGCTTCACGCTGGGCGATTTCTTCGCGATAAAATCGCTCAGCATCGCCCGAGACCAAAGCGCGAATAACCGGATGTTCCGGATCGTAGCTTTGAAGAAGCGCACGCCCCGCCGTGTGGCCGCGTCCGGCGCGTCCGGTGACTTGTCCAAGCATTTGAAAGGTTCGCTCGGCCGCACGCGGATCACCCGATGTGAGTCCAAGATCCGCATCCACGACACCGACGAGGGAGAGATAAGGAAAATGATGACCTTTCGCGATGAGTTGTGTGCCAATCACGATGCTGAATTCACCAGAAGCCACTGCTTCAATTTCACGTCGCAATCGTTCGATGCCGCCGGGCATATCAGACGATAAAACAAGCGCACGCGCTTCGGAAAATTGTTCTGCGACTTCTTCCTGGAGTCTTTCAACGCCCGGGCCACACGCCGCTAAACTATCTTCTGTCGAACATGAGGGACATGTTTCCGGACGACGTTCAACATGTCCGCAATGATGACACATCAAAGCGCGACGAAAGCGATGTTCAACCAACCATGTTGTACAATTCGGACATTGAAAACGATGTCCGCAATGACGACACAAAGTGAGCGGCGCATAACCACGACGATTTAAATAAAGAAGAGCTTGTTCACCACGTGCGATTGTCTCTTTGATTTCGCCTACTAGTCGTGGAGATAAAAATTTGGTCTTTGCCGGCGCATCTTCACGCATATCGATAGTCGCGATAACGGGCATCGCACGACCGCCGTGACGCTCTGGTAATTTCACATAGAGATAACGCCTTGCTTTCGCATTCACACGACTTTCAATTGAGGGCGTAGCAGACGCCAAAATTACAGGCGCGTTTTCAAGGCGCCCGCGGACAACGGCCATATCTCGCGCGTGGTAATTAACGCCATCTTCTTGTTTATAAGCGGTTTCATGCTCTTCGTCGACAATGATCAAACCGAGATTCGCATAGGGTAAAAACAAAGCGGAACGCGCGCCCGCAATAACTTTCGCTTCTCCTGATGCGAGCGCGGCAAATATCTTTTCACGACGACGGCCTGAAATACCAGAATGCCATTCAGCCGGTCGCACGCCAAAACGTTTTTCGAAACGATCAAGAAATTGTCCAGTGAGTGCAATTTCAGGCATGAGAATTAATGACTGACGACCACTGCGAAGCGTTTCGGCCACTGCTTCAAAATAAACTTCTGTTTTACCAGATCCGGTGACACCTTCGAGGAGAAGTATTGAAGATGTATTTTGTTGAGCAGCATGAATCAGTGCATCGACCGCTTGGCTTTGCGCTTCAGAAAAAATTGTTTTTGTAAAATCAGGATCAGGCAAAGGCGCAACAGGCGCTTTCGGCATGGGTTCAGGCACCAATGTACCTTCATCGATCAGACCGTCAATCACCGCGGCGCTCACACCCGCTTTATCACAAAGATCGCGTTTTGAACGCAGCAACCCATCATCCAAAATCGCAAGAACGCGTTGCCGTGCGGGCGTCATTCGTTGCGGAGGCGCACCGACAAGACGAACGCCCATGGCGATGCGTTCGTTCCGTTCAATCTCAGGCGCACGCAACACCATACGCAACACAAGCCCGCGTGGCGCGAGCGTATAGCGCGCGACCCAATCAACAAATTCGCGCAAGTGAGGCCTAAGGGACGGCGCATCCGCTTTGCCGATCACGGCTTTGAGATTTGAGGTGGCAGCGCCCGTCCGTGTCTCCCACACAACGCCGATTGTTTCGCGTGCGGCAAGCGGCACATGGACGACATCACCTACCGCAAGAGTGAGCCCCGTCGGCACTTTGTAAGAATAGGCGATGTCGAGCGCGAGCGGGATCAGCACGTCGACGATCACCGTTGAGGGCGTCTCGGCATCATCAAAAAGGCTTTCGGGCGAGCGGGAATCGGCACGCATGAAAGACGAATAGCATCAATAAGGGCCTCGGGACGACCCAGCGCTTACAGCCTGTTAATTCTGCCTGTGCGAGAAAGCCTTATGTCCACCGACGCGCCGCACCCCTCTTCCCCTTTTGCCCGCTGGTTGGCCCGTTTGGCCGATGAACGGCGGCTTTCGCCTAAAACTTGCGAGGCCTATTTGCGGGATGTGACTCAATTTCTTGACTTTCTCGGCGTTGAACCGGGCGCGGGCATCGATAAACGGCTCAAAAATCTCGAAGCGGGCGATATTCGCGCCTTTCTGGCGAAACGCCGTGAAGAAGGCGTCGGCAGCCGCAGTCTCATGCGCCAACTCGCCGGATTGCGCTCTTATCTGCGTTTTCTCGAGCGGGAGGGTTTAGCAGACGCTTCGGCGCTCGCCGTTTTGCGCGGCCCGAAAGTCCCGCGCCTTTTGCCAAAACCCGTCTCAGCCAAAACGGCGCTTCGCCTTGTCGATCCCGAAGAAAGAGCGGATGAGACCCGCGCGCCGTGGATCCTCGCACGTGACGCGGCTGTGATGACGCTTCTATATGGGTGCGGGCTTCGCATTTCCGAGGCGCTCGGGCTTTTGGCCCGTGATTGCCCGGAAAGCGGTTTTGAGACTTTGCGAATTACCGGAAAAAGCGGCCGGACGCGGATTGTGCCCGTGATTGGCCCCGTGATCGAAGCGCTTGCGGCCTATCGTGAGCAATGTCCGTATCGGTTGGAGCCAAATAAGCCGCTGTTTCGCGGCGCGCGCGGCGGAGTTTTATCCCCGCGCATCATCCAGCTCGCAATGGAACGCCTGCGCGGAAGTCTGGGCCTGCCCGACACAGCCACGCCCCATGCGCTCAGACATTCTTTCGCGACGCATCTTTTGACCCGCGGCGGCGATTTGCGCGCGATCCAGGAATTACTCGGCCACGCCTCGCTTTCAACGACACAAATCTATACGGATGTTGATGACGCGATGCTTCTCAAAGCCTTTGACGAGGCACATCCGCGCGCCCGCGTCCCTTAGGCTTGGCTCATGATTGAAGATAAATCCGCGCTTATCCGCGCCCATACGGAGTGGCTTGCCGTGCCGCATACGCCGAAAATCAGCCTTTATCTGGCCGATGAAATCACGGAAATCTGGAAAA
The DNA here is from genome assembly GCA_016870035.1 of Alphaproteobacteria bacterium. Taxonomy (GTDB): domain Bacteria; phylum Pseudomonadota; class Alphaproteobacteria; order Rhizobiales; family Beijerinckiaceae; genus CAIUPE01. The sequence goes on along the minus strand of VGCJ01000011.1, from coordinate 2,990 downwards.
AGACCGAAGATGACCTCGAAAAAATTGGCTTACCGCCCCCGTTCTGGGCCTTTGCCTGGGCAGGAGGCCAAGGCCTTGCCCGCTATATTCTCGACCATCCGGACACCGTGCGCGGTAAGAAAGTCCTCGATTTTGCCGCCGGTGCCGGGCTTTTGGCGATTGCGGCCTCCAAGTCAGGAGCCCGCTCCGTCGAAGCCAATGAGATTGACGACTTTGCGCTCGCAGCCATTGCCTTGAACGCAAAAGACAACGGCGCCGAAGTCTCGTTGCGCAGCGGCGATCTTATCGGCCAAGATGAGGATTGGGATATCGTCTTAGCCGGTGACATTGCCTATGAGCGCGATATGGCGGCGCGGGTTTTTGCGTGGCTTCATCAGCTTGCGAAACGCGGTACAACCGTGCTGATCGGCGATCCGGGGCGGGCCTTTTTACCCAAAACGGGTTTGCAAGAATTGGCCGAATATCGCGTTCCCACAACGCGCGAGATTGAAGACACCGAGATCAAGCGGACGAAGGTTTTTAAGCTTTTGCCCGGCTGATTTTCATCGCCGCCCATGGTAAAAGCCGCGCATGGATAAACAGGATCACACGCACGAGCACGCTCATGATCATCATCATGAGGGCTGCGCGCATGAGTCAGCCCATGCGGCGCGCGCGCTCGAAGCGCTGGCCGCAGCCGAGGCGCATTGTGCGACTGAAGGATTAAAGCTCACGCCGATACGCCGTGCAGTGCTCGAAGCGCTTTATTCAACGAATCGCCCGATGAGTGCCTATGAAACGATCGATGCGCTTGCGGCAACAACCGGCAAACGCGAAGCGCCGGTTACGATCTATCGTGCGTTTGATTTTCTGCTCGCAGCCGGTCTCGCGCATAAGCTTGAAAGCCGCAACGCCTATATCGCCTGCCCCTTTCATCACATGTCCAATGAACCCGTGATGTTTTTGATTTGCGAAAGCTGCGGCGGTGTTGACGAAACAACGTCCGAATCGCTCGCGCGCGCTTTGACCGGACTTGTACAAGCGCAAGGCTTTAGTCCGCGTGCGCAAGTAATCGAAATTCAGGGCCTTTGCGCCCATTGTCGTACAACAAGTGAATGACGCCCATGAATGATATTTCCTGTCTGCCGCAACCGATCGAAGCCGCGCCGTTGAAGCGCCATAAAACCGTTGCGTTGAAAGTGGGATCCATAACGGTTGGCGGTGGCGCACCGATTGTTGTGCAATCCATGACCAACACGGACACGGCCGATATTGACGGAACTGTTCAACAAGTGGCGGCGCTCGCGCGGCAAGGTTCAGAAATTGTGCGCATCACGGTTGATCGTGATGAAGCAGCAAAAGCCGTGCCTCATATCAAAGAACAACTTTTGAAACGCGGCGTCACCGCACCACTCGTCGGTGATTTTCATTATATCGGTCACAAACTTTTGGCGGATCATCCCGCTTGTGCAGAAGCGCTCGACAAATATCGTATCAATCCCGGCAATGTCGGTTTCAAAGACAAGAAGGATCGGCAATTTTCAGCCATTGTTGAAATGGCGATCAAGCATAACAAGGCCGTGCGCATTGGCGCGAATTGGGGTTCGCTCGATCAGGAACTTCTTACACATTATATGGACATCAATGCGAAAAGCGTTGCCCCACTTGATGCGCGCGCGGTGACGCGCGAAGCGCTTGTGCAATCGGCTTTGATGTCGGCTGAACGCGCCGAAGACATCGGCTTACCGAAAAACAAAATCATTCTTTCGGCAAAAGTTTCAGGTGTGCAGGATTTGATTTCCGTCTATCGCATGTTGGCGAAGCGCTCTGACTTCGCGCTTCATCTTGGATTGACCGAAGCGGGCATGGGCTCAAAAGGCATTGTCGCATCATCTGCGGCGATGGGTATTTTGTTGCAAGAAGGAATTGGCGACACGATCCGCGTTTCACTCACACCGGAGCCCGGTGGTGATCGCACGCTCGAAGTCAAAGTGGCGCAAGAGATTTTGCAGACCATGGGCTTTCGCACTTTTGTGCCGCTTGTCGCCGCGTGCCCCGGTTGCGGCCGCACAACATCGACCGTGTTTCAAGAACTCGCGCGTGACATTCAGGATTGGATTTCCACTTCAATGCCCGAATGGAAAACGCGTTATGTCGGCGTTGAAAATTTGAACGTCGCGGTGATGGGTTGCATTGTGAATGGACCGGGTGAATCAAAACACGCCAATATCGGCATCTCTCTGCCCGGCACCGGCGAAGCGCCCACCGCGCCTGTGTTTATCGACGGCCAAAAAGCCGCGACCTTACGCGGGCCTACGATTGCCGCTGAATTCAAGACGATGGTGGCGGAGTATATTGAGAAAAGGTTTGGGTGAGGCGTTTGCTTTGTCGGTCGGCAATCGATTAGTCGCCATTGCAAGCGAACGCGAAGCAATCTAGTTGATAATTATTATTGAGGCGCATCGGTTGTCATTGGCCTTTTCTTTTGACTCCACCTAGATTGCTTCGCGTTCGCTCGAAATGACGGTTTGTGTGCCCAGCTCCCGCAGAAATATATTGCTCACATTTTACTAAAATGCACCTGTTCGATTTAAGCGCGTTGTATCTTCTCCTCAATAACGTCTGCTCTCCGCGTTTTAAGCGCCGGGGACGTTGCGTTTTGGTCGAAGGTTTGCTCTAGTTTTTCTTAGGTCATGTATCCACATGGCCTGGGGCCTGAGAAACCCCCACTCAAGTCGGCAGTGCCTCTGCCGAGACCAAACAGCCCTGACGCTCACACGTCGGGGTGGCGTTTATGTCCAGGCTGCAAAGCTAAAAGCGCTGCGGGCAAACTTGAATGGCTTTCTTAGCACCCCGACTCCAGTGCGCGGCACGGGAGTCTTTTCGCTTTCTGGGACCTGCACCAGTGCGTTGCACTTGTGTCGATTCACCAAAAGAGGTGCGCGATGCTGTTGAAAGACATTCCTGAAAGTTTATAATTGAATTATTCGGTTCATGTTTTGGCTCTGATG